>NZ_JBEXCS010000035.1:0-87271 GCF_040605395.1 Streptomyces sp. NPDC005648
GTGTCTGGAAACCCCCGTCCTCGGGGCGGGCCGCGGAGGCCGCCCGGAACTGGGCGACGACCGTACGGGTGCTCCGGATCGCTCCGGTGCCGACCGCGGCTGAGTGACGTCATACAGTCTCGCGGGTGTTCAGCTCGTCGCCGCCGCACGCAGTCGTACGTCCGCGCGGCGCTCGGCGGCGGCATCGCCCTCCGCCTTCGCCCGCTCCAGCTCGCGCTCCGCGCTCTGGACGTCGATCTCGTCCGACAGCTCGGCGATCTCGGCCAGCAGCGACAGCTTGTTGTCGGCGAACGAGATGAAACCGCCGTGCACCGCGGCGACGACCGTTCCACCCTCACTCGTACGGATGGTCACCGGGCCCGACTCCAGCACACCGAGCAGCGGCTGGTGACCGGGCATGACGCCGATGTCGCCGGACGTGGTGCGCGCGACGACCAGGGTGGCCTCGCCGGACCAGACCTCTCGGTCGGCCGCGACCAGCGCGACGTGCAGCTCAGCAGCCAAGGTGGCTCCTCGGGTCACCACCCGGCGGTTCGGCCGGGTGTTGGGTTACAAGTCTAGTAGGCGTGAAAGAGGGGGCGGGACGTACCCCGCCCCCTCACACATGAGCCGTAGGGCTCAATTCGAACTCAGGGAGTTCAGGAGACGCCCAGCTCCTTGGCGTTGGCCTTCAGGTCCTCGATGCCACCGCACAGGAAGAACGCCTGCTCCGGGAAGTGGTCGTACTCCCCGTCGATGATCGCGTTGAACGCGGTGATCGACTCGTCCAGCGGGACGTCCGACCCGTCGACGCCGGTGAACTGCTTGGCGACGTGGGTGTTCTGGGACAGGAAGCGCTCCACGCGACGGGCACGGTGGACGACGAGCTTGTCCTCCTCGCCGAGCTCGTCGATACCGAGGATCGCGATGATGTCCTGGAGGTCCTTGTACTTCTGGAGGACCGTCTTGACGCGCATCGCGGTCTCGTAGTGGTCCGCCGCGATGTAGCGCGGGTCCAGGATGCGGGACGTGGAGTCCAGCGGGTCCACGGCCGGGTAGATGCCCTTCTCGGAGATCGGACGGGAGAGCACCGTCGTCGCGTCGAGGTGGGCGAAGGTGGTGGCCGGGGCCGGGTCGGTCAGGTCGTCCGCGGGGACGTAGATCGCCTGCATCGAGGTGATCGAGTGACCACGGGTCGAGGTGATGCGCTCCTGGAGGAGACCCATCTCGTCGGCCAGGTTCGGCTGGTAGCCCACCGCGGAGGGCATACGGCCGAGCAGGGTCGAGACCTCGGAACCGGCCTGCGTGAAGCGGAAGATGTTGTCGATGAAGAACAGCACGTCCTGCTTCTGCACATCGCGGAAGTACTCCGCCATGGTCAGACCCGCCAGGGCCACGCGCAGACGGGTGCCCGGGGGCTCGTCCATCTGGCCGAAGACCAGCGCGGTCTTGTCGATGACGCCCGAGTCGGCCATCTCCTCGATGAGGTCGTTGCCCTCACGGGTGCGCTCGCCGACACCGGCGAACACGGAGACACCGTCGTGGTTGTTGGCGACGCGGTAGATCATCTCCTGGATGAGCACCGTCTTGCCGACGCCGGCACCACCGAACAGACCGATCTTGCCGCCCTTGACGTACGGGGTCAGCAGGTCGATGACCTTAACACCGGTCTCGAACATCTCGGTCTTCGACTCGAGCTCGTCGAAGTTCGGGGCCTTGCGGTGGATGGACCAGCGCTCGCCCTCGTACTTCTCGTCGACGTTCAGCACCTCACCGAGGGTGTTGAACACCTTGCCCTTGGTGAAGTCGCCGACCGGGACGGTGATGCCCGTGCCGGTGTCGGTGACGGCGGCCTGGCGGACCAGACCGTCGGTGGGCTGCATGGAGATGGTGCGGACCAGGCCGTCACCCAGGTGCTGGGCGACCTCCAGGGTCAGCGTCTTCTTCTCGCCCTCCTTCGCCGGGTCAAGGACCTCGACGTGCAGAGCGTTGTAGATGTCGGGCATCGCGTCGACGGGGAACTCCACGTCGACGACCGGGCCGATGACCCGGGCGACGCGGCCCGTGGCAACGGCCGTCTCAACTGTCGTCGTCATTACCTGTCACTCCCCGCGGTCGCGTCGGCCAGGGCTGCGGAGCCACCGACGATCTCGCTGATTTCCTGGGTGATTTCGGCCTGGCGGGCCGCGTTGGCAAGTCGGGAGAGCGTGGTGATGAGCTCTCCCGCGTTGTCGGTGGCCGACTTCATCGCACGCCGCGTGGCGGCGTGCTTGGAGGCGGCCGACTGGAGCAGCGCGTTGTAGATGCGGCTCTCCACGTAGCGCGGCAGCAGGGCGTCGAGGACGTCCTCCGCCGAGGGCTCGAAGTCGTACAGCGGGAGGATCTCGCCTTTGGGCGTGGCCTCCTTGGCCACCTCTTCGAGGCTGAGCGGGAGCAGACGGTCGTCGAGCGCCGTCTGCGTCATCATCGACACGAACTCGGTGAAGACGATGTGGAGTTCATCCACGCCGCCCTCGGCCGTCTCCGTCTCGATGGCCTCGATCAGCGGACCCGCGACCTTCTTGGCGTCCGCGTACGTGGGCTCGTCGGTGAAGCCCGACCACGACTCCACGACCTTGCGCTCGCGGAAGTTGTAGTGGGCCAGACCGCGGCGGCCGACGATGTACGTGTCGACCTCCTTGCCCTCGGCCTCAAGGCGCGCCGTCAGCTGCTCGGCGACCTTGATGGCGTTGGAGTTGAAGGCGCCGGCCAGTCCACGGTCGCTCGTCAGGAGCAGCACAGCGGACCGGGTGACCGTCTCGGCCTGGGTGGTCAGCGGGTGCTTCGTGTTCGAACCGGTACCGACCGCCGTGACCGCGCGGGTGAGCTCGGTCGCGTACGGCATGGAGGCCGCCACCTTGCGCTGCGCCTTGACGACGCGCGAGGCGGCGATCATCTCCATCGCCTTGGTGATCTTCTTGGTCGCGGTGACGGATCGGATGCGACGCTTGTAGACCCGGAGCTGGGCTCCCATGAGTCAGGTCCCTTCCTTACGTCACTTGGCCGCGGCCGGGGCGTCCTCGCCGAGAAGCTTGCCGTCCGAGGTCTCGAACTGCTTCTTGAACTCGACGATCGCGTCGGCAACAGCGGTGAGGGTGTCGTCCGACATCTTGCCGCCCTCCTTGATGGAGGTCATGAGGCCCTGCTCCTTGCGGTGCAGGTACTCGAGGAGCTCCTTCTCGAAGCGGCGGATGTCGGCGACCGGGACGTCGTCCATCTTGCCGGTGGTGCCGGCCCACACGGAGACGACCTGGTTCTCGGTCGGCATCGGCTGGTACTGAGCCTGCTTGAGCAGCTCGACCAGGCGCTGACCGCGCTCCAGCTGCGACTTCGACGCGGCGTCCAGGTCGGAACCGAAGGCGGCGAAGGCCTCCAGCTCGCGGTATTGGGCGAGGTCGAGGCGCAGTCGGCCGGAGACCTGCTTCATCGCCTTGTGCTGCGCGGAACCACCGACTCGGGAGACGGAGATACCGACGTTCAGCGCGGGGCGCTGACCGGCGTTGAACAGGTCCGACTCCAGGAAGCACTGGCCGTCGGTGATGGAGATGACGTTGGTCGGGATGAACGCCGAGACGTCGTTGGCCTTGGTCTCGACGATCGGCAGACCGGTCATCGAGCCGGCGCCCATCTCGTCGGAGAGCTTCGCGCAGCGCTCCAGCAGACGGGAGTGCAGGTAGAAGACGTCACCCGGGTAGGCCTCACGGCCCGGCGGGCGGCGCAGCAGCAGGGACACGGCGCGGTAGGCGTCGGCCTGCTTCGAGAGGTCGTCGAAGATGATGAGGACGTGCTTGCCGTCGTACATCCAGTGCTGACCGATGGCCGAACCGGTGTACGGCGCCAGGTACTTGAAGCCGGCCGGGTCGGAGGCCGGGGCGGCGACGATGGTCGTGTACTCCAGCGCACCGGCCTCTTCGAGGGCGCCACGCACCGAGGCGATGGTCGAGCCCTTCTGACCGATGGCGACGTAGACGCAGCGGACCTGCTTCTTCGGGTCGCCCGAGCGCCAGTTGTCACGCTGGTTGATGATCGTGTCGACGGCCAGGGCGGTCTTGCCGGTCTGACGGTCACCGATGATCAGCTGACGCTGGCCACGGCCGATCGGGGTCATCGCGTCGACGGCCTTGTAGCCGGTCTCCATCGGCTCGTGCACCGACTTACGGGCCATGACGCCCGGAGCCTGCAGCTCAAGGGCGCGACGACCACTGGTCTCGATCTCGCCGAGGCCGTCGATCGGGTTGCCGAGCGGGTCGACGACACGGCCGAGGTAGCCCTCGCCGACCGCGACGGAGAGGACCTCACCGGTGCGCCGCACCGGCTGACCCTCCTCGATGCCGCTGAACTCACCGAGGACGATGGCGCCGATCTCGCGCTCTTCCAGGTTCAGCGCGAGGCCGAGGGTGCCGTCCTCGAACTTCAGCAGTTCGTTGGCCATGGCCGAGGGCAGGCCCTCGACCTTCGCGATGCCGTCGCCGGCAAGGGTGACCGTACCGACCTCCTCGCGCGAGGCCGCGTCCGGCTTGTACGACTGGACGAAGTTCTCCAGCGCGTCCCGGATCTCCTCCGGCCGGATCGTGAGCTCCGCCATCTGGGTTCCCTGCTCTCCTTGTTGGGCCCGAAGTTTCAACTTGGGGGGATGGGGACTCCCCCTCAAAGAAGGTGAATCCTCTGCACGACCCAACCGGGCCGTAGGTACGTACTGCTGTACTGCTTGTCTTGCCGTCGTGCTTGTGAAGTTGCTGCTCAGCCCGCCAGGCGGCGGCCGGCGTCCTCGATGCGGTCCGCGATCGAGCCGTTGATGACCTCGTCGCCGACCTGCACCCTGATCCCGCCGAGGATCTCGGGGTCCACGTCGATGTTGAGGTGCATCGTGTGGCCGTAGAGCTTCGCGAGAGCGGCGCCCAGGCGCTGCTTCTGCGTGTCGCTCAGCGGCACCGCCGAGGTGACGACCGCGACCAGGCGGCTGCGGCGCTCGGCGGCGAGCTTGGACAGGGACTCCAGTCCCGACTCCAGGCTACGTCCCCGCGGCGCGGTCACAAGGCGCGTGACCAGACGCTCGGTCGTCGCGTTCGCACGGCCGCCCAGCAGCCGGCGCAGCAGCTCGGCCTTGGCCGAACCGGTGGCGGCGCGGTCGGTCAGCGCGGCGCGCAGCTCGGTGCTGGAGGAGACGATCCGCCCGAAGCGGAACAGCTCGTCCTCCACGTCGTCGAGCGCGCCGGCCTTCTGCGCGGCGGTGAGGTCGGCGGTGTTCGCCAGCTCCTCCAGGGCGTCCACCAGGTCGCGGGACTGCGACCAGCGGGAGCGCACCATGCCGGACACCAGGTCGACGGCGGCGCCGCCGACCTGCGAACCGAGCAGGCGCTGGGCCAGCTCGGCCTTGGCCTCACCGGCCTGCGCCGGGTCGGTCAGGACCCGACGCAGCGACACCTCGCGGTCGAGCAGCGCGGTGACGGCGGCCAGCTCGTCGGCGAGCGTGCCCGCGTCGACGGACGTGGAGTCCGTCAGCGCGTCCAGACGCTCGCGGGCGGCGGCCAGTGCCTCGCGGCTCGCTCCGTTCATCGGGTGGCCTCGGCCTTCTCCTCGAGGTCCTCGAGGAAGCGGTCGATGACACGGCTCTGGCGGGCGTGGTCCTCGAGGGACTCGCCGACGAGCTTGCCGGCCAGCTCGGTCGCGAGGTGACCGACGTCCTGCCGCAGCGCGGACGCGGCGGCCTTGCGGTCGGCCTCGATCTGCGCGTGACCGGCGGCGACGATCTCCTCGCGCTGCCGCTGGCCCTCGGCACGCATCTCGGCGATCAGCGCGGCACCCTGCTCCTGCGCCTCCTGGCGCAGACGCGCGGCTTCGTGCCGGGCCTCGGCGAGCTGGGCCTTGTACTGCTCGAGAACGCTCTGGGCCTCGACCTGAGCCGCCTCGGCCTTCTCGATGCCACCCTCGATCGCCTCGCGGCGCTCCTCCAGAACCTTGTTGATGTTCGGGAGCAGCTTCTTCCAGAAGAAGAAGAACACGATGGCGAAGGCGATGGCGCCGACGAGCAGCTCGGGACCCTCGGGAACCAGCGGGTTTCCGCCGTGCTCAGGGGCCGCCAGCTGTACCAGGTTGGCGATCACATCAGTGCCTTTCGTCGATGCGTGTCAGTAAGGAGTGGTTACTTACCGAACACGAACGGCATAACGATGCCGATGAGGGCGAGCGCCTCACAGAAGGCGAAGCCCAGAATCTGGTTGGCGCGGATCAGACCGGCGGCCTCGGGCTGGCGGGCCAGGGCCTGGGTGCCGTTGCCGAAGATGATGCCGACGCCGACGCCGGGGCCGATGGCGGCGAGGCCGTAGCCGATGGAGCCGAGCGAGCCGGAGACGGCGGCGAGGGTCTCAGTGGCAGCCATGCTGATTCTTCCTTCTCTTTACGGACCGGTGGGAGTTGGCCACCGGACGATCAGGGGGTTGGTGGGGGCGGGACTCAGTGGTGCTCGGCGAGAGCGCCCTGAATGTACGAGCAGGCCAGCAGCACGAAGACGTACGCCTGGACGGCCTGCACGAAGAGCTCGAAGAGGATCATGACCATGGTCATGACGAAGGAGACACCGGCCGCCGGGATCATCGCGCCGTTCAGCAGGTACCAGGAGGCGACGGTGAACATCACCAGCATCAGGTGACCGGCGAACATGTTGGCGAAGAGTCGCACCGCGTGCGTGAACGGGCGGACCAGCAGGTTCGAGAAGAACTCGATGACCATGACGAGCGGCAGCACCGCGCCGAGCGACTTGTCGTAACCCGTGACGTTCTTGAAGAAGCCGACGAAGCCGTGCTTCTTGAAGGTCAGTGCCACCCACGTGATGTAGACGACGGCGGCCAGGACGATCGGGTACGCGATGATCGACGACACCGGGAACTGTGCCAGCGGGATCACGGACCAGACGTTCATGATCCAGATGAAGAAGAAGAGCGAGACCATCAGCGGGACGTACTTCTCGCCCTCGCGCTTGCCGAGCGTCTCGTAGACGATGCCGCGGCGCACGAAGTCGTAGCCGGCCTCGCCGACCATCTGCAGCTTGCCCGGGACCACCTTGGCCTTGCCGAACGCCACCGTGAAGAACGTGATGACGAGCAGGGTGGTCAGCAGGACGAGCAGCATCACCTTGTTGAAATCGAACCCGCCGACCGTGAAGAGCGGCTGGAACAGGAACGAGTGCAGGCCCGGAGCCGGGAAGCCACACCCGTTGTCGGACATGATCCGACAACTCCAGTCAAAGGCGAGCTGGGTCTGGTCAGCACTCACCGCGGGCTCCTTCGGCGTGACGCATGGGTACGGCAACCTCGTTGTGTCGGCGCGGCATGCTGCCGCGGGTCGGCACCGGACTGGTGTGACGAATGTGGGGGCGGCTGAGGGGCTTCGAGCCTCGCGCTTGAGCAGGCGTCAGCTCGAATGCCCGCGCCCGCGATGCCGCAGTTGGCACCGGACGATAGCAGGAGATCTCGCAAGCCTTTATTCCGCCCCTACCCCTCACGACGAGGACCCTGTCTTCTCGGGCTTCTCGCTCTTCGCGGAGGCGGGGTCGACGTAGAAGATCTTGGCCTTCATGTACGCACGAGCCTGTGCGGCCATCCACACGACGGTCGCGACGACGAGCGAGATCGCGAACGCCTTCGCGTTGAAGAGAGAGGTGTCCTTGAAGAGGGCCACGAAGATGAGGAGCAACAGCAGTTGAGCGACATAGAGCATCAGCCCCATGGCCTGGAAGAGCTGCGGGAGCGTTTTTGCCGTCCACTGCAGCACGTACAGGCCGATCCCCATGAACAGGATCGCGAGCACCACCCCGACCGCCGCGCCGAGCGCACCTTTGCCGCCGGCGACCGCAGCGCTGACGGCGACAGTGAGCGCGCCGACAGCCGCTGTGGGCACAGCGGTCTGCAAGAGGTTCCGGACGTCATTGGACGGCATGGCGGCAACTCCGCTTTCACAGGGGGGCGGGGGGGTGTCGTCATGGACGAGCGTAGTCCCGGGGCGAGTGGGGAACTCGCGGCCAATGGACCGTCGCACTACGGTCCTTCGGCTCTGTCCGGGGTTCTCGTGAACCGTATCACAAACTATTTGATGCGGTCTTTACCAAGTGGGTGTGCTCGCCGTCACACATGAGAGTGACAGTGCCCGTCTGTGCAAAAACAGGGGCGACTTGTCTGGTATTGGGGATCTTTGCTCCCCCACGACTTGGCAATGCTCTAGTCAGATTCTTACCTTGCCGACGTCAGCGCGACGTTCCGGCCTTGCGCCTGTCCAGGAAGCGCGGACGGGCGCCCAGGGCCGTCGCTCCATTGACTCCCGCCACACCGGCCGCCACCGGAGTGCGCGCCTCCGCGTCCTCGTCGGCGGTGTGAGCGGCCTCAACTGCCGTCTCCCGCAAGGGAGCTGAGGCGGCGATGCGGGCGGCGCGACGGCGCCGGTAGCGGGGCGGCACGAAGGCCTCGGCCCAGCGCGGGGTGCGGGGCGTGAAGCGCGGCAGCAGCAGAAGGACCAGGCCGATCGCGCTGAGGATCACGATGCCGAGCACGATCCACATTGACGCGGAGTTGACCGAGTAGGCGAGCGCCCCGAAGGCGATCAGCGCCGACCAGAAGTACATGATCAGCACCGCCCGGCTGTGCGAGTGGCCGATCTCCAGGAGCCGGTGGTGCAGATGCCCCCGGTCCGCGGCGAACGGCGACTGGCCGCGCCAGGTGCGCCGTACGATCGCCAGGACCAGGTCGGCGGCCGGGATCGCGATGATCGTCAGCGGCAGCAGCAGCGGGATGTAGACCGGCACCGTCTGGTGCACGGCCGCCTTCTCGGACCCGGCGAACAGCTTCAGCGCGTCCGGGTCGACCTGTCCCGTGATGGAGATCGCGCCCGCGGCCAGCACCAGCCCGATCAGCATCGAGCCGGAGTCCCCCATGAAGATCCGCGCCGGGTGCATGTTGTGCGGCAGGAAGCCGATGCACATGCCCATCAGGATCGCCGAGAACAGCGTGGCCGGGGCGGCCGCCTCGATGCCGTACGAGTACCAGATGCGGTAGGCGTACAGGAAGAACGCGGCGGCCGCGATGCACACCATGCCGGAGGCGAGACCGTCGAGGCCGTCGACGAAGTTCACCGCGTTGATGGTGATGACCACGAGCGCCACCGTCAGCAGGGTGCCCTGCCACTGGGTCAGCGCCACGTTGCCGGCGCCGGGGACCGGCAGCCACAGGATCGTCAGACCCTGCATCACCATCACACCGGCGGCGATCATCTGACCGCCGAGCTTGATCAGCGCGTCGATCTCGAACTTGTCGTCGAGGACGCCGATGAGCCAGATGAGAGCCGCTCCGGAGAGCAGCGCCCGCGGTTCGTTCGACTTCTCGAAGACCTGGTTGAGGTTGGTCAGATGGTCCGCGACCAGCAGGCCCGCGCACAGACCGAAGAACATCGCGATACCGCCGAGACGCGGAGTGGGCTCCCGGTGCACGTCACGGGCCCTGATCTCCGGCATGGCTCCGGCCACGATCGCGAACTTCCGTACCGGCCCAGTCAGCAGATACGTCACCGCGGCCGTGATGCAGAGCGTCAGCAGGTATTCACGCACAGGCTTCCCCACAGGTCTCGCTGGCCATCTCAGCCCCACACCCTAGCGACGGACGCATAACAGTGGGGACTTCCGGGTAGCGACGATGGTTGCACGCGTGGCTGTGCGTGCGGTTGCACGCAGATGTACGCAGGTGCGCCTACCCCCGCTCAGCCGGGATACGGCTGAAATCTACCGGCCAGCTCACGGACTTGATCACGCGCCTTCTGGCTCTCGGTCTCTCCGCGCAGCACACCTGCGAACAAAGTGGCGATATATACCATCTCCTCCTCGCCCATTCCCTGGGTCGTCACGGCCGCGGTCCCGAGCCGCAGTCCGCGCGCGTCGCCGTGCGGCAGGGCGCAGCAGTCGAGCACCATCCCGGCCGCGGCGAGCCGTCCGCGCGCGGTGCGGCCGTCGACGCCGAGGGGCGCGGCGTCGGCGGTGATGAGATGCGTGTCGGTCCCGCCGGTCGTCACGACCAGTCCCTCGGCGGCGAGCCCGGCCGCGAGAACCCTCGCATTGGCGACCACCTGATGGGCGTACGCGGTGAACGCCGGTGTTGCCGCCTCGCCGAACGCGACGGCCTTCGCGGCGATGGTGTGCATCTGCGCCCCGCCCTGGGTGAAGGGGAAGACGGCCCGGTCGACCCGCTCGGCGAGCTCCGCGCCGCACAGGATCATCCCGCCCCGCGGCCCCCGCAGCACCTTGTGCGTGGTCGCGCAGACGACATCGGCGTACGGCACCGGACTGGGCGCCGCCTTCCCGGCGACGAGCCCGATGGGGTGGGCGGCGTCGGCGATGAGGTAGGCCCCGACCTCGTCCGCCACCTCCCGGAAGAGCGCGTAGTCGATGTGCCGGGGGTAGGCGATGGAGCCGCACACGATCGCCTTGGGCCGGTGGCCGAGGGCGAGCGTGCGCACCTGGTCGTAGTCGATGAGCCCGGTCTCGGCGTCGACGCCGTACCCGATGAAGTCGAACCAGCGGCCGGAGAAGTTGGCGGGCGAGCCATGGGTGAGGTGGCCGCCGTAGGGCAGTCCGAGGGCGAGGACGGTGTCACCCGGCCGCAGCAGCGCGGCGTACGCGGCGAGGACCGCCGACGACCCCGAATGGGACTGCACATTGGCGTGCTCGGCCCCGAACAGCGCCTTCGCCCGGTCGACGGCGACCCGCTCCGCCACGTCGACGATCTCGCACCCGCCGTGGTACCGGGCGCCCGGATACCCCTCGGCGTACTTGTTCGCGAGCGGCGACCCGAGCGCGGCCAGCACCGCCGGCGAGGAGAAGTTCTCGGCGGCGATCAGCTGCAGCGTCGTCGACTGCCGGTCGAGCTCCCCGAGCAGGATCTCGGCCAGCTCGGGGTCCTGCCGCCGCAGGACGTCGGCGGTCTCAGGGGCATGGGTGACCGGCATGGTGGACTCCGAGCGACGCTGTTTCGGGCGGTTCGCCCGATGACGTACGACCAATGTAGGCCGGGGACGTCTGGGGCGCCCGGTGTTGACGCCTACCGCTTTCGCCGCCTACGCCCGCGCCGGCACACCCGTCAGCGCCGTCACCACCGGATCCAGCGCCTGGTGTATCTCGTCCCCCACCGAACGGAAGAAGCCCAGAGGGGCGCCGTACGGGTCGTAGACCTCGTCCGCCTCCAGGGTGGGGGCCAGGAGCCACCCGCGTAGAGCCGCCGCCGCCCGGACCAGGGCGCGTGCGCGGACCACCACGCCGTCCTCCAGGGGCGGCAGGGTCGCCGGGTCTATCGCCCGGACCAGACGGGTGAACTCCTTCAGGGTGAAGGTGCGCAGGCCCGCCGAGTGGCCCATGGAGATGACCTGGGCGCGGTGGTCGCGGGTCGCCGTGAGGACGAGGTCGGCCATGATGACGTGCTCGTCGAGGAGCTCCCGGCCGAAGAAGCCGGAGGCGTCCGCGCCGAAGTCGGCCAGCACGGTCTCCGCGTTGGCCTCCATGGGGGCGCCCTCATGGCCCCAGGTGCCCGCGCTCTCCACGATCAGCCCGCCGCCCAGGATGCCGAGCCGCTGTTTCACGTAATGCCGGGTCAGCCGCTCGGTGATGGGCGAGCGGCACACATTGCCGGTGCTGACGTGGAGGATGCGGAAGCTGTCGCGCGGCAGCCCCACGAACGTCGTCGTGATCTCCGCCGCGCTTTCCCCGTTGCCTATGCCACGCCCCGCGTCAGGGGCTGTCAATTGGCCACCTCGAGGTCTGGGACGACCTTGCGCAGCTCGTCGGGCGAGAGGGCGCCCTCGCGCAGCAGCACGGGTACGGGGCCCGTGACGTCGACGATCGAGGACGGCACGTTGCCCGGGGTGGGGCCGCCGTCGAGATAGACGGAGACCGAGTCGCCGAGCATCTCCTGGGCGGCGTCGCAGTCCTCCGGCGCCGGGTGGCCCGTCAGGTTCGCCGAGGAGACGGCCATGGGGCCGACCTCCGTCAGCAGCTCGATGGCGACCGGGTGCAGCGGCATGCGCACGGCGACCGTGCCCCGGGTGTCGCCCAGGTCCCACTGGAGGGACGGCTGGTGCTTGGCGACGAGCGTGAGCGCGCCCGGCCAGAAGGCGTCGACCAGCTCCCAGGCCAGCTCGGAGAAGTCGGTGACGAGACCGTGGAGGGTGTTCGGGGATCCGATCAGCACGGGGGTGGGCATGTTGCGGCCCCGCCCCTTGGCGTCGAGCAGGTCCGCGACCGCCTCCGAGGAGAACGCGTCCGCGCCGATGCCGTACACCGTGTCGGTCGGGAGGACCACGAGCTCGCCACGGCGGACGGCGGACGCGGCTTCGCGCAGACCGGTCGTACGGTCCGTCGCGTCGTTGGTGTCGTATCGCCGTGCCATATCTAGCGGTCTCCTTTTTTCGTAGCTCGGTCGGCCTCCGGGGCGCCTGTCGCCGCTGCTTCCGTAGCGGGCGCGGCTGTCACGGCAGTGCCTTGCGGGCCGTGGCGAAACGGGGGCGGTTGTTGAGGTCCGGGTGGTCGGCCGCGTCGGCCCAGCCCCGCTCCTCCGTGAAGATCCACGGCACCTGGCCGCCCTGGGTGTCGGCGTGCTCGACGACGACGACGCCGCCGGGGCGCAGGAGCCGGTGCGCGGTCCGTTCCAGACCGCGGATGAGGTCGAGGCCGTCCTCCCCCGAGAACAGGGCGAGTTCGGGATCGTAGTCCCGCGCCTCGGGAGCGACGTACTCCCATTCCGTCAGCGGAATGTAGGGCGGGTTGGAGATGACCAGGTCGACATGGCCGTCGAGGTCGTGGAAGGCGTCGAGGGCGTTGCCCTGGCGCAGGTCGACCCGCGATCCCTCGACGTTCTTACGGGTCCACTGCAGCGCATCCTCGGACAGCTCCACGGCGTGCACGCGCGAGCGCGGGACCTCCTGCGCCAGGGCGAGCGCGATGGCGCCGGAGCCGGTGCACAGATCGACGATGCGGGGCTCCACGACGTCCATGGCGCGTACCGCGTCTATGGCCCAGCCGACCACGGACTCGGTCTCCGGGCGCGGCACGAACACGCCCGGCCCCACCTGGAGTTCGAGGTAGCGGAAGTAGGCCCGCCCGGTGATGTGCTGCAGCGGCTCGCGCTGCTCGCGACGGGCGATGACCTCCCAGTAGCGGGCGTCGAAGTCGGAGTCCTTCACGGAGTGCAGCGCGCCCCGCTTCACGCCGTGCACGAACGCGGCGAGCTCCTCCGCGTCGTTGCGCGGCGAGGGCACGCCGGCGTCGGCCAGCCGCTGGGTGGCCTGTGCCACCTCTGCGAGCAGCAGGTTCACGCAAGTCCTCCGTGTCTTACTGGGTCGTGCGCAGGTACCTCTTCCGCGGCCTTACGCGGCCGCCAGCTTCGCCGCCGAGTCCGCGTCGACGCAGGCCTGGATCACCGCGTCGAGGTCGCCGTCCAGGACCTGGTCCAGGTTGTACGACTTGAAGCCGACGCGGTGGTCCGAGATGCGATTCTCCGGGAAGTTGTACGTGCGGATCTTCTCGGAGCGGTCGACGGTGCGGACCTGGCTGCGGCGGGCGTCGGCGGCTTCCTTCTCCGCCTCCTCCTGTGCCGCGGCGAGCAGCCTGGAGCGCAGGATACGCAAGGCCTGCTCCTTGTTCTGCAGCTGGCTCTTCTCGTTCTGGCAGGAGGCGACGACTCCGGTGGGGAGGTGCGTGATGCGCACGGCGGAGTCGGTGGTGTTGACGGACTGTCCGCCGGGCCCGGAGGACCGGTAGACGTCGATCCGCAGGTCGTTGGGGTTGATCTCGACGTCGACCTCCTCGGCCTCGGGCGTGACCAGCACACCGGCCGCGGAGGTGTGGATACGGCCCTGCGACTCGGTGGCCGGCACGCGCTGCACCCGGTGCACGCCGCCCTCGTACTTCAGCCGAGCCCAGACGCCCTGTCCGGGCTCGGTGGCGCCCTGACCGCCCTTGGTCTTCACGGCGACCTGGACGTCCTTGTAGCCGCCCAGCTCGGACTCGGTGGAGTCGATGATCTCGGTCTTCCAGCCGACCCGCTCGGCGTACCGCAGGTACATGCGCAGCAGGTCGCCGGCGAAGAGGGCGGACTCGTCGCCGCCCGCGCCGGCCTTGATCTCCAGAATGACGTCCTTGTCGTCACTCGGGTCACGGGGCACGAGCAGCAGCCGCAGCTTCTCCGTGAGGTCCTCGCGCTGCTTCTCCAGGTCCTTGACCTCGGCCGCGAAGTCGGGGTCGTCGGCGGCGAGTTCCTTCGCCGTGCCGATGTCGTCACCGGTCTGCTTCCAGGAGCGGTACGTGGCGACGATCGGGGTGAGCTCGGCGTAGCGCTTGTTCAGCTTGCGCGCGTTGGCCTGGTCGGCGAAGACCGACGGATCTGCGAGCTTCTTCTCCAGGTCGGCGTGCTCAGTGACCAGTTCCTCGACGGCCTCGAACATCTTGGGCTCCTGTATGCGTACGGGGGTGAAGTGCGGGCGACCAAAAACGCCGGTCCCGGCGCGCCTGTTTCAGGGCGCGGCCGTGGACCGGCGGATTGGAGCTCGCTACTTCTTGGAGCCGGCTGCAGCCTTGCCGAAGCGGGCCTCGAAGCGGGCCACACGGCCACCGGTGTCGAGGATCTTCTGCTTGCCCGTGTAGAACGGGTGGCACTCGGAGCAGACCTCGGCGCGGATGGTGCCGCTCTCGATCGTGCTGCGGGTGGTGAACGACGCGCCACAGGTGCAGCTGACCTGCGTCTCGACGTACTCGGGGTGGATGTCGCGCTTCAAGGTGTCTCCTAGTATCGGGAGGGCGCCGGGTCGCAGCCGCGGGATGCGGAGGCGTGAACCGGAGCCGACGTACCAGTCTGCCAGGACTGGCGCCATCTCCCAAAACGGGGGGTGACCGTCGTTTGTTCCCCGCGCCCCTAACCGGCGTGGACGACGCCCTTGGCCTCGCCCGTGGCCGTGCCCTTGGTGGCCGAGGCCGGGACCGGCAGGTCGTTCTTCAGGGCCGTCCACACCTGCTGGGCCTTGGCCTGCTGCACGATCACCCGGTTGGGGTTGGCCGGGTCGTACTCGACCGGCATGGTGATCATGTGCATGTTCGAGGAGCTGATGCCCTTGAGGCCATTGGCGAAGGAGGCCAGAGCGCCCACCGAGCCGAGGCCGGAGTCGGTCGTGACAGAGCTGGTGGCGGTGTCGGCGAGCTGGTAGAGCTTCTCCGGGCTGGTGAAGATGCCGACGTGCTTGACCTGGGTGACCAGGGCCTTGATGAAGGCCTGCTGGAGCTGGATGCGGCCGAGGTCGGAGCCGTCACCGACGCCGTGGCGGGTGCGGACGAGCCCGAGTGCCTGCCGGCCGTTGAGCGTGTGGGTGCCGGCCTTGAGGTTCAGATGGCTCTGCTTGTCGCTGATGTTCTTGGTCGTGGTGACCGGGACCCCGCCGAGGTCGTTGATGAGCTTCTCGAAGCCGCTGAAGTCGACCTCGAGGTAGTGGTCCATGCGCAGTCCGGTGAGCGACTCGACGGTCTTCACCGCACAGGCCGCGCCTCCGGTGGTGTACGCGCTGTTGAACATCACACCGGACGCCGCGTCGTGCCTGGTGCCCTTGGTGTCGGTGCACTCGGGCCGGTCGATGAGGGTGTCCCGGGGGATCGAGACCACGTCGGCCTTCTTGTGGCCCTTGTACACATGGATGATCATCGCCGTGTCGGAGCGGGCGCTGCCGTCGTCCGGGCCGCCACCCAGCTTCCGGTTGCTGCCGGAGCGCGAGTCCGAGCCGAGGACCAGGATGTTCTCGGAGCCGTTGTCGACCTTCCGCGGCCGGTCCGTGCCGAGCGCGCCGTTGATGTCGACGCTCTTGATGTTGCCGTTGAGCTTGAAGTACAGATAACCGGCGCCGGTACCGCCCAGCACGACGATGCCCGCAGCGGTCCAGGCCATCAGCCTCAGCGCCTTGCTGTGCTCGCTGCGCTGCTTGCGGGGGCCCTTGGCGCGGTGGCGCGGGCCGTCGGTGCCGGGCTCCCCCGGTATGCCGGGCTCCGGCGTGCTCTCGGCGGACATGTGCTCCTCGAATCTCGTCCGGTCGGTTACCCCCTGCTTTCAGGGACGGGCCTGGATCGGCGCGGTTGGTACCGCTCCATCGTCGCTCCGTCGGGTCAGACGGGGAAACTCGAGAAAGGGTTGCACAACGCTCTGTGCCCACCTCGTGGAGAATTGGACACAGAGTGTGATCGCGTCACCGGGTCGGACCCGGCTCACCTGCGGCTTCAGCCGAAGATGTCGTACTGCTGGAAACCGGTACCGACCGAGACTCTTGTGGCAAAGATCTCGCTCGTGGCCTTACCGGTGCCCTTGTACAGGTACAGGGTTCCTCCGGACGTACGGGCCAGGAAGTCCGCCTTGCCGTCGCCGTTGACGTCACCGACCGCGTCGAAGGCGTTGTAGCCCTTCCACCCGGTGCGCACCTTGACGCGGGCCGAGAAGGCGCCCGTGCCCGCCGTGCCGGTGCCCTTGTACAGGTACAGGTCGCCGGTGCTGTGGTTGCGGGCGAGCAGGTCGGTCTTGCCGTCGCCGCTGAAGTCGCCCTTGCCGCGCACCATGTCGTACTGGTTCCAGCCGCTGCCGACCTTCACCCGCGCCGCGAAGGTGCCGTTGCCCTTGCCGGGGTAGATCCACAGGGTGCCGCCGGAGTCGACCGACAGCAGGTCGGGCAGATAGTCGCCGGTGACATCGCCCGGCGCGATGATGCGGGTCCGGGTCGACCAGTCGCTGTAGATCTTCGTCTTGGACCAGGAGTCGCTGGACGGCACGTAGTGCATCCAGTACACGTCACCGCCCGAGCTCTGACGCAGGATCAGGTCCTGGTAGCCGTCCCGGTTCAGGTCGGTCTGCAGGACGAGGTTGACACCGGAGTACGACCCCAGGGAGATCCGCGCCGCGAACGACGTGCCCTTGGAGTCCTTCTCGAACGCCTCCTTGGTGGAGGAGCTGCGCACGAACAGGTCGGCCTTGCCGTCCGTGTAGCTGAGGTTGGTGTCGTCGACGTTCGCGTAGGCGGCACCGACGTAGGTGCTGACCTTGGTGAAGACGCTGTAGTAGCCCTTGTCGACGCAGTCCTGGACACCCCATGACACGACACCGACGATCCGGTTGTTCACCACCAGCGGTCCGCCGGAGTCACCGTTGCAGGAGGCCTTGGTGCCGCTGTCGGTGCCGCTCTGCGTACCGGCGCAGATCATATGACCCGCGACGTAGTCGGAGCCCCAGGCGCTGGAGCAGGTGGCGTCGGTGTGGATCGTCAGCGAGGCCGACTTCAGGGTGTCGGAGATGTCGTCGCTGCCGGAGCTGGTACGCCCCCAGCCGTAGAGCGTGGCCGTGGTGCCGCCGGGGTACGAGCCGCCGGAGGTCGCCATCCGCAGCGGGGTCGCCTTGATCGGCGAGGCGAGGGTGACGACGGCGATGTCGTTGTTGACGGTCGCCAGGTTGAAGGAGGGGTGGTTCCACTGCCTCAGGGGCAGTGAGACGGTGCCCCCGTGCACATCGGTGTTGCCCGAGCTGTCCGTCGTCGGCAGCTGGCTGGTGCCCGTCAGAACAGCCCCGTGCGCACTCCAGCTGACGGTGTTGCCCTTCTCGTCCTTCATGCAGTGCGCGGCCGTGAGGATCTTCGTCGGTGATACGACCGTGCCCCCGCAGAAGAAGCCGATGTCGTCCGAGGTGTCGTCGCTGGTGCCGTTGTCGTCGTAGTACCAGAGCTGCGCCATCCAGGGCGCGGAGGTGATGGCGGTGTCGGTGCCGCCGATGACGTATGGCGTCTTGGCCGTGCTCGTGCTGTACGTCGACTTCGGCGCGCTCGTCCCGGCGGTGCCGTCGGTGGCGAGCGCCCCGGCGATCCGCTCCGTCAGCGCGGCGGTCGACACCGAGCGGGTGGCGGGCTTGGTGCTCGGCGTCGGCACGGAGGTCGCCGCACTGGCCGAGAAGGTCATCAGCGCGGCGCCGACGGCCGCGGCGACGCCGGCGGCGGCGACGGGCAGCGCGAAACGCATCCGGCGCCTGTGACGACCGCTGCCGGACAGGGATGTGGACAAGGAGGTTCCCCTCGGGACACAAGTGACAGGAGGGGCGTGACAGCACGCCCGTTCCTATCAGCGCCAAAAAGCCGCCCCCCGTCACACATGCGACGGGGGGCGGCTTTGGCACCCTAGGGGCGCCGGGAACGGAAACGGCGCTCAGTCACCGTTGCCCGGCATGGGCGTCGTCTTCTGGATCTGCAGCAGGAACTCCGCGTTCGACTTCGTCTGCTTCATCTTGTCGAGCAGCAGCTCGATCGCCTGCTGCTGGTCGAGCGCGTGCAGCACCCGCCGCAGCTTCCACACGATCGCGAGTTCGTCGGAGCCGAGCAGGATCTCCTCCTTGCGGGTACCGGACGCGTCCACGTCCACCGCCGGGAAGATGCGCTTGTCGGCGAGCTTGCGGTCGAGCTTCAGCTCGGCGTTGCCCGTGCCCTTGAACTCCTCGAAGATCACCTCGTCCATGCGGGACCCGGTGTCGACGAGAGCCGTCGCGAGGATGGTCAGCGAGCCGCCGTCCTCGATGTTGCGGGCGGCACCGAAGAAGCGCTTCGGCGGGTACAGCGCGGTGGAGTCGACACCACCGGAGAGGATGCGGCCGGACGCCGGAGCGGCCAGGTTGTACGCACGGCCCAGACGGGTGATCGAGTCGAGCAGCACGACGACGTCGTGGCCCAGCTCCACCAGCCGCTTGGCACGCTCGATGGCGAGCTCGGCGACCGTGGTGTGGTCCTCGGCCGGGCGGTCGAAGGTCGAGGAGATGACCTCGCCCTTCACCGACCGCTGCATGTCGGTGACCTCTTCCGGACGCTCGTCGACCAGGACGACCATCAGGTGGCACTCGGGGTTGTTGTGCGTGATCGCGTTGGCGATCGCCTGCATGATCATGGTCTTGCCGGTCTTCGGCGGAGCCACGATCAGACCGCGCTGGCCCTTACCGATCGGCGCGACGAGGTCGATGATGCGGGTGGTGAGGACACCGGGGTCCGTCTCCAGGCGGAGGCGGTCCTGCGGGTACAGCGGGGTGAGCTTGTTGAACTCCGGGCGGCCACGGCCGTGTTCGGGCGCCATGCCGTTGACGGAGTCGAGCCGCACCAGCGCGTTGAACTTCTCGCGCCGCTCGCCCTCCTTGGGCTGACGGACCGCGCCAGTGACGTGGTCGCCCTTGCGCAGGCCGTTCTTGCGGACCTGGGCGAGGGAGACGTACACGTCGTTCGGGCCCGGCAGGTAGCCGGAGGTCCGGATGAACGCGTAGTTGTCGAGGATGTCGAGGATGCCCGCGACCGGGATCAGGACGTCGTCGTCGGCGACCTGCGGCTCGGCGCCGCCGATCTCGTCACGGCCACGACGGCCGCGGCGGTCCCGGTAACGCCCGCGACGGCCGCGCCGGCCGCCCTCGAAGTCGTCGTCGTCCTGGGGGCCGTTGTCGCGCTGCTGACGGTCCTGACGGCCGCCGCCCTGCTGCTGGCTCTGCTGCTGGCCGCGCTGGCCGCCCTGCTTGTCGTCGCCGCCCTGGCGACGGTCACCGCGGTCAGCGCGCTCGCCGCGGTCACGGCCACGGTCCCGGCGGTCACGACGGCCACGGGCGTCGCCGTCACCGGCGTCGTTCTGCGCCTGCGGGGCGGGCGTCTCGGCCTTCGGCTCGCTCTTCGCCTCGGCGACGACGGTCTCGACGCTCGTGGCGGCCGCCGGGGCGCCGGCCTCGGCGGTGGCACGGCGACGACGGCGCTCGGTGGGCGCGTCGTCGCTGGCGGGCTGGCCGGGAATCTCGATCTGCTGCTGGGCCACGGCCTTCTCGGCGGGGGCCTCGGCCGACTTCTGGTCGGCGGCGGGCGCGGCGTCGTCGCCGGAACGGGCCTTGGAGGTGGCCCGGCGCTTCGGCTTGGTCTCGGCGGCGGCCTCGCTCTTCGGAGCCGCGGCACCTCCCCCTGCCTGCGCTTCCTTGATGACCTCGATCAGCTGGCTCTTGCGCATACGCGCCGTGCCCTTGATGCCGAGGCCCGATGCGACCTGCTGCAGCTCGGCCAGCACCATGCCCTCGAGGCCGGTACCGCGGCGCCGCCGGGAGCCGGCACCGGTGGCAGGCGCGGAGGCGTCCGTGGCGGGCGCGGCAGCGGTCTCCTCGACACGTGCGCCCATCAGATCGGTGGTGTCGCTCACGAAGGGTCCTTCCCTGGAGCGGACGTCGGCCTGTCTGGCTCGGCGACCGGTTGTGCTGTCCGGCAGTGGTCCTTGCTGTGTGGACCGTGCCGGGGCGGTGGTCCGCCAAAGGTGGCGGAGGGAATATCTGGGATGGCGCTTACCGAGACCTGGGCCGTGGCACCGGGTGCCGGTGTCACGTGGTTCGGTAGCACCGATTCCGGAGCGTGCCCGGCAAGTCGCTCAGTGCTCGCGTACGAGGTACTGCCCGCGTACGTCGTACGGAACACAGTGCGGCTTGGGAGGCTCCCGGAAGAATGTCTGTCCCGGACGGGGACACGAAGCACCTCGCCATGGTGGGGTCGGGTGCAGACTTGAGATTAACACTACCGGATCCAACAAACATTCCCCCTCTCGAAATCCGGTGACAGCACGCTTTCAGATGTCACCGGACGGTGCGAGCGGCAACACGCTCGCTCCCTGTGCGTCGAGGTCGAGCCGGTTCGCGGCCCAGCCCTCCCCTGCCAGATGAGCCACCTTGTCGGCGCTGTCGGCGTCTGCCAGCGCCAGCACGGTGGGTCCTGCTCCTGAGATGACTGCCGGGACTCCGTCGGCCCGCAGTCGCTCCACCAGCGCGGCGCTCTCCGGCATGGCGGGAGCGCGGTATTCCTGGTGGAGACGGTCCTCGGTGGCGGGCAGCAGCAGCTCGGGGCGCCTGGTCAGGGCCTCGACGAGCAGGGCCGCCCGGCCCGCGTTGGCGGCGGCGTCGACGTGCGGCACGGTGCGCGGGAGCAGTCCGCGCGCGGTCTCGGTCAGGACCGGCTTTCCGGGCACGAAAACCACCGGAACGATGGAATCGCAGGGCTCCATCCTGATCGCCCGCGCGGCGCCCGACTCCATCCAGGAGAGGGTGAATCCGCCGAGCAGACAGGCCGCCACATTGTCGGGATGCCCCTCGATCTCGGTCGCGAGCTCGAGCAGCGCGGCATCGTCGAGCCGCGCCTCCCCGCCTATGGTCACGGCGCGCGCGGCGACGATGCCGGCGCAGATCGCGGCGGACGAGGAGCCCAGGCCACGGCCGTGCGGGATGCGGTTGGCGCACACGATCTCGAGGCCGCGGGGCTGCCCGCCGAGCAGGTCGAAGGCGGTGCGCAGGGACCGTACGAGAAGGTGGTTCTCGTCGCGCGGCAGCGTCTCGCTGCCCTCGCCCGCGATGTCGATGTGCAGCCCGGAGTCGGCCACCCGGACGACGACGTCGTCGTAGAGCCCCAACGACAGGCCCAGGGCGTCGAAGCCCGGGCCGAGGTTGGCGCTGGTGGCGGGGACGCGCACCCTTACGGCGGCGGCGCGGAACGCTGGACCGGCCATCGCTCGATGACTCTCCTTGAGCTGCGTGATTGTCGAAGACATTCGATGTCGTACGAAGACCCTTCGGGCCGTGGAGACGGCGCGGCACCCCGCCATACGCGAAGGCATATGCAGCGGGCGGGTTCGGTACAGCCTATCGAAGGAAGGTTCTGTGGCGACATAGGGCGCACAGGAGGCGCACGATGCGTGTCGTAAGCCCCCTGTGCACCCCTGCGCGGGAATCCCCCGTGGGGGCTTCCGTCAGGCTCGGGACCGGGGTGGGGATCCGGATTCCGGTACGGGCTCAGGCGAGGCCGAGGCGGTCGGCCGCCGTCGCCGCGTCGACCGGTACGGTCACCGGCTGCGGGGCGCCGGCGACGGCCCAGTCCGGGTCCTTGAGGCCGTTGCCCGTGACGGTGCACACGATGGTCTGCCCGGGGTCGACCTTGCCCTGCTCGGCGGCCTTCAGCAGACCGGCGACGGACGCGGCCGACGCGGGCTCGACGAAGACACCCTCCTGCGCGGCCAACATCCGGTAGGCGCGCAGGATCTCACGGTCCGTCACCTCGTCGATGAAGCCACCGGACTCGTCCCGCGCGGCGAGCGCGTACTGCCAGGAGGCCGGGTTGCCGATACGGATCGCGGTGGCGATCGTGGACGGGTCCTTGACGATCTCGCCGCGCACGATCGGGGCGGAGCCGGAGGCCTGGAAACCCCACATCCGGGGGGTCCGCTTCGAGACACCGTCGGCGGCGTACTCCGTGTAGCCCTTCCAGTACGCGGTGATGTTGCCCGCGTTGCCCACCGGGAGGACATGGATGTCGGGGGCGTCGCCCAGCATGTCCACGATCTCGAAGGAGGCCGTCTTCTGCCCCTCGATACGCACCGGGTTGACCGAATTGACCAGCGCCACGGGGTAGTTGTCGCTCAGCGAGCGGGCCAGCGTGAGGCAGTCGTCGAAGTTGCCGTCGACCTGGAGGATCTTGGCGCCGTGGACCAGGGCCTGGCCCATCTTGCCCAGGGCGATCTTGCCCCGCGGCACGAGAACGGCCGAAACCATGCCCGCACGGACGGCGTACGCCGCCGCACTCGCCGACGTGTTGCCGGTGGAGGCGCAGATCACAGCCTTAGCGCCCTCCTCCTTGGCCCGTGTGATGGCCATGGTCATACCGCGGTCCTTGAAGGACCCGGTGGGATTGGCGCCCTCGACCTTGAGGTGAACCTCACAGCCCGTGCGCTCGGAGAGCACCTGCGCGGGCACGAGCGGCGTGCCGCCCTCGCGGAGGGTCACGACCGGCGTGGTGTCGGACACCGGCAACCGGTCCCGATACTCCTCGATGATTCCGCGCCACTGGTGGGTCATTGCTGCTTACTCTCCTTCAACCCGCATGATGCTGGCGACACCCCGCACGGTGTCGAGCTTGCGCAGCGCCTCGACGGTCCCGGACAGGGAGGCGTCGGAGGCTCGGTGGGTGACGACGACGAGCGATGCCTCGCCGTCCTTGCCCTGCTGGCGAACCGTATCGATGGAAACCCCGTGCTCGGCGAACACGGTGGCAACCTGGGCGAGAACACCCGGTTTGTCGGCGACGTCGAGGCTGATGTGGTAGCGGGTGACGACGTCACCCATCCCCGACACGGGCAGCGCGGCGTACGACGACTCGCCGGGCCCGGTCGCTCCGTTGAGCCGGTTCCGGCAGACGGCGACGAGGTCGCCGAGGACAGCGGACGCGGTCGGCGCACCGCCGGCACCGGGCCCGTAGAACATCAGCTGCCCGCTCGCGTCGGACTCGACGAACACGGCGTTGTACGCGCCGCGCACGGAGGCGAGCGGATGGGTCAGCGGAATCATGGCGGGGTGCACGCGCGCGGTGACCGACTGGCCGTCCTCGGCCCGCTCGCAGATGGCGAGCAGCTTGATGGTGCAGCCCATCTCCTTGGCCGAGCGGAAGTCGGCGGAGGTGACCTCGGTCATGCCCTCGCGGTAGACGTCGTCGAGGCGCACCCGCGAGTGGAAGGCGATACCGGCCAGGATGGCGGCCTTGGCGGCGGCGTCGAAACCCTCGACGTCGGCGGTGGGGTCGGCCTCCGCGTACCCCAGGGCGGTGGCCTCGTCGAGGGCCTCCTGGTATCCCGCCCCCGTGCTGTCCATCTTGTCGAGGATGAAGTTGGTCGTGCCGTTGACGATGCCCAGCACCCGGTTGACCTTGTCGCCGGCGAGGGACTCGCGCAGCGGCCGGATCAGCGGGATGGCACCGGCGACGGCGGCCTCGTAGTAGAGGTCCCGCCCGTGCTGCTCGGCGGCGGCGTGCAGGGCGGCACCGTCCTGGGCGAGGAGCGCCTTGTTGGCGGAGACGACCGAGGCGCCGTGCTCGAAGGCGGTGGTGATGAGCGACCGGGCGGGCTCGATCCCCCCGATGACCTCGACCACCACATCGATGTCGCCCCGTTTGACGAGGGCGGTGGCGTCGGTGGTGACCAGCTCCGCCGGGATGCCTTCCCGCACCTTGGAGGGCCGCCGTACCGCGACACCCGCGAGCTCGATCGGGGCCCCGATCCGCGCGGCGAGGTCGTCGGCGTGCGTCGTCATGATGCGCGCCACCTCTGAGCCGACAACCCCACAGCCCAGCAGCGCCACCTTCAGCGGACGCGTACGCATCATCCGACCTCGTTTCCTCATACCGTCTACGGTGGGACCAGTCTCACTCACCGGACGGGAGTTTCTGCCCCTCGTCCGAATCATGAGACATCGATTTCATTTGTACCGGGGTGGAAGACCGCAGATCTTCCACCCCGTTCGTCCCCCCCGGGGACTCGGCTTCTTCCCGCGCGCTCAGCCGACCCCTCGCGCTCAGCCGACGTCGAGCCGCAGCAGATCCTCCTCCGTCTCGCGCCGGACGATGACCCGGGCCTCGCCGTCGTTCACGGCGACGACCGGCGGGCGCGGCACATGGTTGTAGTTGCTGGCCATGGAGCGGCAGTACGCGCCCGTCGCCGGCACCGCGATCAGGTCACCCGGTGCCAGGTCGGAGGGCAGGAACGCGTCCTTCACCACGATGTCCCCGCTCTCGCAGTGCTTGCCGACGACGCGGCAGAGCATCGGCTCGGCATCACTGGCCCGCGACACCAGGGCGACGCTGTACTCGGCGTCGTACAACGCGGTGCGGATGTTGTCGGACATGCCGCCGTCGACGGAGACGTACGTACGCAGCCCGTCGAGCGGCTTGATGGTGCCGACCTCGTAGAGGGTGAAGGCGGTGGGCCCGACGATGGCGCGCCCGGGCTCCACGGAGATCCGGGGCGTACGCAGCTTGGCGGCCTCGCACTCACGGGTGACGATCTCGGTGAGCGCCTTGGCGATCTCGTGGGGCTCGCGGGGATCGTCCTCGCTGGTGTACGCGATCCCGAGCCCGCCTCCGAGATCGATCTCGGGCAGTTCGACCCCGTGCTCGTCCCGGATGTCCTTCAGCAGCCCGACGACCCGATGCGCGGCCACCTCGAACCCGGACATGTCGAAGATCTGCGACCCGATGTGGGAGTGGATCCCGATGAGTTCGAGCCCGTCGAGCCGGAGCGCCCGCCGGACGGCCTCGGCGGCCTGCCCACCCGCCAGCGGAATCCCGAACTTCTGGTCCTCGTGGGCGGTGGCGATGAACTCGTGGGTGTGTGCCTCCACCCCCACGGTGATACGGATCTGAACCCGCTGCCGCTTCCCGAGCGACTCGGCGACATGCGCGACCCGCACGATCTCCTGGAAGGAGTCGAGCACGATCCGCCCGACGCCGGCGCGCACGGCCCGCTCGATCTCCTCCGTCGACTTGTTGTTGCCGTGGAAGGCGATGCGGTCGGCGGGCATCCCGGCGGAGAGGGCCGTGGCCAGCTCCCCACCGGAACAGACGTCCAGATTGAGCCCTTCCTCGTGCAGCCAGCGCACGACGGCCCGCGAGAGGAAGGCCTTGCCGGCGTAGAAGACGTCGGCGTCATGCCCGAACGCGGTACGCCACGCACGCGCGCGTTCCCGGAAGTCGGCCTCGTCGAGGATGTAGGCGGGCGTCCCGTGCTCCTCCGCGAGGCTCTTGACGTCGATACCCCCGACGCTGACGACACCTTGGGCGTCACGCGTGACCGTATGGGCCCAGACCTTGGGGTCGAGCGCGTTGAGATCGGTCGGCGGCCCTGAGTAGTGCCCCTCGGGGAGGACATCGGCGTGACGGGGCCCGGCGGGGTGTGCGGAACGGCTCATCTTTGTCGTCTTTCAGAGGTGTTCGGGTGCGTCGATGCCGAGCAGGGACAGGCCACCGGCCAGCACCGCCCCGACGGCTTCGGCAAGCGCCAGCCGGGCACGGTGGGCGGCCGAGGGTTTCTCCTCGCCGATCGGAAGAACGGTGAGGAGAAAGGGAAGCGCGGCATCGGCAACGGCAACGAGATGCCGGGCCAGCCGGTCGGGGGCACGGTGCACGGCGGCCTGGGCGAGGACTCGGGGGTGGTCGGCGAGGGTGGTGAGGAGGGGGGTGGGGAGGAGTGGGGTGGGGAGGGTGGTGGGACTGTGAGCAGAGCCGGGATCGGTGCTGTGGGCAGGGCCGTGATCGGTGCCATGGCCGGCGCCGTGATCGGAAACGCGATCGGAGATGTGTACGTCTCCCGGTTCCGCGGTGAGGCCCAGATCGGCGGCGTTGCGGCTGAGGGCCCGGGTGCGGGCGTACGCGTAACGCACACGGAAGAGAGGGTTGCTCTCGCGCTGGACCAGGTGGTCGGCGGTGATACGGGGCCGGTCGTGGGCGGCGGGGTGCAGCAGCGCCCAGCGGGCGGCGTCGGGGCCGAGGGGGGTGGGATCCTCGGGGGCCGGGACGGGGTGGAGGTCGACGGGCTCGCGGTGGTCGGTTTCGGTGCGGGGGGTGTCGGGGCCGAGGGGGGTGGCCGGAAGAGTGGGCGCAAGGGCGGCGGGAAGGGTGGCGCCACCTGAGGTGGGGGCAGGCCGGAGAGTGGGCGGCTTGCGGTGTTCGACCTCGGTGCGGCCGCCTTGGGAGGCGATGATGCGGGTGAGCGCGTCGGCGACGACTTCGGCACGGATGTCGTACGGGATACGCAGCCGGATGATCTGGCCGGCGAGGGTGTCGCTGTGGCCGTAGGCCGAGCCCCGGTCGAGGATCTCGCGGACGAGAGCGGCAGCGGAGGTCGCCGAGTCACGCAGGCTGATGTTGATGAACCCGGGTCCGGTGACGGTGACGTCGGTGAGGCCGGCGGTGTCGGCCAGATGCCGCCGCAGGATCTCAGCGACCCGCAGGGGCGGTTGCCCGGCCGGGCGGGCGAGCTGGAGGGCGATGTTGGTGGCGTAGTCACCACAACCACCGGGACCGGGCGGGGTGACCACAGCCCGTGCCGGCACGGCGACGCTCAGCTCCCCTCCGTCAACAGCACGACGCACCGCGCACAGCACGGTACGGGAGAGCTCGACGGGGGTCACGGGGACAAGCGTATGGGAGGAGGGGGGTGGGTAGGCGAGCCGGTTTCGGGGACGGTCCGGGATGTGGGACGACGGGCTGGAGGGTGGCCGTATCCAGCCTCTTCGCGAGTTGTAGCCAGCCTCTTCGCGAGCGAACCCTGATGGGAGAACTGAAGCCGGCTGTGGAGGCGCAGGCGAACCCGGGCCCGTAGTCGCCCCTAGGAGGCGGATGAGGACGAGGCGATGCCTGGCTCAGGCGCCGGCTCGCCCGGCCCTCTCGGCCTCGCCAACGCCGAGGACGGGCCCGAGGGAGGACGCATCCTCGTCTCCCCCAGCACCACCCCCACCTCTCCCGCGCCGCATCAACTGCTGTACGAGACGCACAAGTTCGGCAGGCTCAAACGGCTTGGCGAGAAACGCGTCGACGCCGACATCGAGCCCGGTCTCGACCTCGTAGGAGGTACAGGCACTGACGATGGCAAGGGGAAGATCCCGGGTACGCGGATCAGAACGCAGCCGAGCCGCAGTCCGCAGCCCATCCAACCGAGGCATGACCACATCCAGCGTCACGACGTCGGGCCGCACCTGATGAACGACATCCAGACACTCGGCACCATCGGCCGCGGTCACGACCTCAAGCCCCTCCAGCTCGAGATTGACCCTGATCAACTGCCGGATGACCTTGTTGTCGTCCACAACGAGGACCCGGCCTGAAGCGCCTGGCACAACTCGAGAGTAGGTCGAGACCGGCCACCGCGTCCGGCTTTTCCCCACTTCTGCCTCGTCCGGGGGACACGGGGACGCGCCCCGCCACCACCCCTCCCCCACCACGCCCCGCCCCCATAAACCCGTTCATGAACACCCCGAAGGAGCTGGTAGGGTTCTACCCGTCGCCGCCAAGCAAGGCGCCCGACACGCCCCCGTAGCTCAGGGGATAGAGCAACGGCCTCCGGAGCCGTGTGCGCAGGTTCGAATCCTGCCGGGGGCACCTTGATTTAGGTGCCCAAAGACCCCGTCACCAGCGGAAACGCTGAGGCCGGGGTCTTCGCGTATGTGCAGGTGTATGCGGCCCGAAGCGGCTCTATGTCGAGGTCTGTGGACGAGGCGTGGACGGGATCTTGGAGCATCGCCGCAGGTGAGCCCTCAAGTAGCGGGAGGCGGCCACAACGCTAGCCGACGCCGGACGCGGGCGCTCAGCACTCGACTCAGGCCCGCCGCCACGCCTGTCGATGTCGAGCCACGCTGTAGACCTGCTCGACCTGATCAGGCTTCAGCGCGCCGGAGAGCGGCGCGAGAGCCGACACCTGGCGCTCCTGGTACACCCGCACGCTCAGTTGCGTGGCGACCACCTTCAGATCGGTGACCCCGACGAAGACGAGGACCGGCTCGACGGGCACGGGGAACGGACAGTAGGTCTCAAGGACCCTGGCGACGCGGCGGGCCTCCGCCCGGCTCTTGCGCGCGTAGGGCGCCGGCTTGCCATGGTCGACCTTCACCGAGTCGTCGCCGACCCATACGGCTCTCCCCTGGTGGTGCTTGGTGTTGACGCTGAACACGCCGCCGGGCCCGATCAGCAGGTGATCGAGATCTACGTCGTTGGCCAGAGGTATGGAGTGCAGGACATGCCAGCCGTGGCGTTTCAAGCGGTCGAGTTCGGCTCCGACTCGCTTCTCCCCCGCCAGCCCCTTGCGCCAGGAGTCCCATTCCGAAGGACGCCTCAGAAGTAGGGACACGAGTCGCCGCCAGGTGCTCGGGCCGGAAGTGTCGAGCAGATCCTGTAGGGACTTACCAGGGCGACTGACGGACAAGTCGTCGGCCGGAGTCAGGGGCGGCAGCTCGGGCGTCGGCTCAGCCTCATCCTTCACGACGGTCGGCACAGGATGAGGCGCGATCTGTAATCGCCGGGTGAGCGCAGCTATTACGTCGTCGCGGTACTCAACTCGCAAGACCGTGAGGTCTCCGGTTTTGACGTCAGCCCAGCCAACAGGGGTTCCGTCGGGAAGGTTCGCATACCAGCGATCGTGCCCGTATCGCCTCCACCGCGTGATCCTCAGCTCCATGAGGTCCCCTTCCTCGTTAGCGCCACCGCCCTCATGGCAGCAGTAAGGAAGGGGCGATCACAAGACAGCAAGGCAGGCCACGGCGTAGCGCCGCGATCTCGGAAGTGCCATCAGAGGATGGCCGAAGAACGGACGACGCCCCCGGCATGCTGCCGAGGGCGTCACTTGTGTTGCTGTCGTTCACTCGTACTCGCGTAGCAGGTCCTCAATACGCCGGTTGGCGACGTCTTGCCGTCCGTCGAGGCACTTCGCATACCGGGTCAGCAGGACCTCAACGCTGTTGCCAGCGCGCTCGGCAACTTCGGTGGGATCCACTCCCGCATTGAGCCACGTCGACAGCGCCGAGTGCCGCAGGTCATACGGCCTACTCGCGAGCGGCGAGGCCGCGACGGCCGGCGGAAGCGCTAGGAGCCGGGCCTCCTGCCAGACGCGGTAGTACGTCGAGGACGGGACGACCGAACCTTTCTCGCTGAAGAACAGGCGCCCGTCGTCCGCCGTGCCAAAAGTGGCCAGGTGCTCACGGAACACGGCTACGAGGTGAGGCGGAATAGGTACTCGCCGGACGTCCTCGGTCGGCCGGTTCTTCAGCCCGCGGTCGTCGTGGGTCTCCCCCGAGTCGGTCCACTGCTTGCCGACCGACGGGCGGGTCCGGTGAAGCAGCGCGGAGCCCCAGCCCTGTGCCGGGAGGATCAGGTCCGTCTCGGCAAGGCCGACCGCTTCAGCCGGCCGGAGACCGCCGAAGTACATCGCGGCAAACAGACCCACGAGACGACGGCCGCGGGCACGCCGGTATCCACCCACATAGGAGACGGCCGCCAGGAGGTTGCGAGCCTGCTCCGGGTTGGCGACGACCCGCGGGTCAACCTGGTTGGACACCTTCGGTTTCTGCCAGCGGACAGCCGTAATGGGGTTCTCGCGCAGCTCCCCCAGGTCAACCGCATAGTTCGCGGCGTTGACGAGGGTCCGACGCTTGCGCCGCACGGTCTCTGCCGCTGCCGCCGTGCCGTCGAGCTTGAGCTTCAGCGAGTCGAGGACCGCGCGGGCCGTGGCTGGATCAGCAAGATCGGCGAGCGGTCGGGAGGCCTTGGACACCCAGTGGAGAATGTTCCGTACGTCGTCCGGGATTTCTCGATCGTCGGGCCCCGGCAAGACGAAGGCCCAGTTGCGTAGCGCTTTGCGGATCACCTCATCGGACGGCCTTCCGGCGCGCTCGTCGAGGAGCTCCAGTGTCACGCTGGTGAGGGATTCATTGATGCCGTCCCTCGTGTTGGGGGCGGCATGGGGCCATTTCATGGCGAGGTATCTGAGGGCGAAGGCGTACCAGGACACGGCCGACTTCTTCTCTTCCATCGAGGCCGGAAGGCCCGACTCGGTGTCGAACTCTTCACCGTCACGCATCGCTCGCATGAGCTTCGTGCGGTAGTGGTCAGCGAGCGCTTTGGTACGGAAGGAATCAGAGAAGACGTTGCCAGCCACGGACCAGCGAACCCCGTACGAAGGCGTCTTGGTGTCCCGCTTGCGCACGCCCCAGACCTTGACGTCGAGCGACTTCACGCGGCCTCCTCCAACTGCCGAAGCCAGCTGGCGAAGTCGCTGCGCCAGACCCGAAGCTCCCCGTTAGGAAGTTTGAACGCGGCAGGCCCCTGGCCCAACTCACGCCAGCGGTAGAAGGTCCGTCGAGAGACCCCACCAAGTTCGTTCAAGACCTGGCGAACAGTCATCAATTCGTCGCGGCGGGCGTCCATGTGGGCTCTCCTTCCAAGCCAGGGGCGGGTTCGAGGGATGCGGACAGCCAGGCTTCGGCAGAGGACAGGCCGGCTCCGGCGAAGACCCAGTGGGCGAGGACGTATGTCGTCTCCGGTTGACGGTCAGTGGCTGCTGCGGTTTGGGCTCGGCGCCATTCGGCGCGGGCGTCGCGAAGGGCTCCGAGGGTGGTGGAGTAGCGGCGGGACTTGGTGGAGAAGTGGCCGCGGAAGCCGAGCATGTGGGCCCAGGCGCGTAGGCGGAGGTGTTCGAGGCTCTTGCGGGCGCCGAGGGTCCAGGCGGTTCGGATGAGTTGGCGGGCGTGGTCGCTGATGTCGAGCTGGGCGAGTTCGGCGACGAACTTGAGCGGGCGGTCGAGAGCTCCCGTAGCGGTTTCGGCGCCCTTGGTGGCGTACTTGGCGATGTAGGCGGCTACGGCTCGTTCGGTGAGCTCCTGCCCGTCGTTGAAGTCGGCGGAGGGGATGGTGCGGACGTCGAGTTGGCGGCCGAAGGTGAAGGTGTGGGTGCGGCCGTCGATGACCGGGCCGTCGACACGGACCTTGGTCGCGGCGGTTTCTATTGCGTCGGTGAGCAGTTCGGCCGTGGCCCAGGCCGGCGGTGGGGTACTGCCACCCTCCGGACCGTCGATGCGGATGACCGCGTGGAAGTGGACGGCGCCGCGCTTTTGGTATTCGGCGACCTTGGCGAAGGACACGCGGGCGTGGTCGCGGAGGCAGCGTTGGCTCAGGCCCGCTCGCTTGGCAACTTCTCGGCGGAGGTAGATCGAGAAGCGGCGCCAGAGGGCGCCTGCGTGGGCGTTCCAGAGGACGGCGGCTTCGTAGTCGTAGGTGTCGGTGTTGAGCGGGGTGCCAAGGGTCTGGTCGTCCTGGTCGTGGCGGCGGCCGCAGCGGCAGGGGCGGCCGTCGGTGCGGCGGTTGTGGACCGGGCCGAAGCCGGGGGCGGTGAAGGTGGCGAACACGCGGGGGTGGGTGCCGACTTGCGGTGGGGTGCCTTTGCCGCCGCGCAGTCCGGCGGTGATGAGGTGGAAGGTGTCGCGGCGGTAGACCTCGGCGCAGGCCGGGCAGCGGGTGGTGCGGCGGTTGTTGCAGCGGACGAGGAGTTGGCCAGCTGGGAGGCTGGTCGAGTCGAGCTGGTGGAGGATGCGGCCGATCTCGCCGGTTGCAGTGTTGAGGTCGAATTCGGTGCGGTGGCCGTCGAGGCGGATGGGGTGGGTGCAGCCGCCGAGGCCGGACAGTTGGCGGAGGATACCGGGGAGGGTGCCCTGGGCGGCCAGGTTCGCGAGTTCCGGCATGGGGGCCGGGGTGGTGCGGGTGAAGATGGCGTTTCCCTTCTGACTGGCTCGGTCGGGAGGAAGGCCCTGGGGCGGCGTAATGCTTGGTCGTGTGCCGTCGCCCCGGAGGCCGGGCGGGATCTAGCGGCGGTGCTGGTCGCGGAGCAGGGAGCGCAGGACCACGGCGGCCACGGCGACCGAGATAGCCGTGACGGCGACGGCGGCCAGGAGCGCGGTGAGGACGACTCCACCGACGACCAGGGCCGCGACCGTCTTCTGATCGATGGACACCGAGGGCAGCGAGCGGCGGGCGGGTGCCGGGTCGGTGGCTGCGCTGTGGGTGTGTGTGGGCGGCGGGGTGGGGTTGTCGGGGTACTTGGGCAGGAACACGGCCGGAGGCTCCTTATCTACTCGTCTAGATGTGTCAGCCGTTTATGACGGTCACGCCGGAGCGCGTGCCGGATTCGATGGCGGGGGCGAGGAAGGTGTGGGAGAGCCAGAAGCCGAAGAGGGCGATCAGGACGACGATCCAGGTGCGGACGCCAAGGAACTTGACCGCTCCCCAGGCAAAAAGGCCGAGGACGACGACGAGGGGCAGGCTGACGGTCACGGGGTGGTGGGTCCTTTCAGCGGACGGGGCAGCGGTGGGTGCGGGCGGCCAGTTCGGCGGCGGCGCGGCTGTCGTAGTCGGCGGAGAAGTTGCAGCGCGGGGCAGTGCAGGCGGCGGTGTGCTTCTCACGGCCCCGACCGTCGTACGACGTGGCGACCTGAACGGGGCCGATGCGGGTGACGTTGCGGAAGCGGCGGTTCGCGGACACGTGAGTCTCCTCTCAGAGTTGGGCGGCGATGGCTTCGGCGAGTGGCGCCGGGACACCGAGGCGGGCACGGAGGGTCGGGGTGTCGATTGGAGCGCCGGTGCGGGTGCGGTGTTCGGCGGCGACCTTGCGGGCGTGGTCGACGAGTGCGGTCGGAACCGGCACGGGCGGGGTGGGCCGAGGTGGCTCGATGGCGGCGGGTTGGGCGGGCGTTTCGGGGGTGGTTTCGGGCTCGTCCTCCTGGTCCTCGATGAGTTCCATTCCGTTCTCCTCGGTGGCCGTTTTCGGCGCGGAGTGCGCGAGGAGGGTCCCGCCGAGGAATGCGACCGCGGGCCAGCCGGCGACGAGGATGCGCAGCCAGGCCGGCACGTCGGTCATGTCGAGGAGTCCGGCGGTGGCGACGTTGGCGCCGAGGGAGGCGGTGAGGGCGATGACGAACCAGCACCAGGCAGCCGTTTTGGCCGTACCGGAGCGGAGTCGACGCCATGCGGCGACGAGCAGCAGGTCAACGCTGATCGGGTAGGCCCACGCCTTCCATCCGTCCTGTCCGGCCGCCATGGCGATGTCGTGGATGTGGGCGAAGGACAGTGCGGCGGCGATGAGCGCCTGGACCAACACCGCGTCGACACGGGACAGATGGGCGCGCACGGTCCGGCTCCTTTCGGTTTCGGGCATGGCAGGGGTAGGGACGTGGCGCGAGGCGGTCACGCCGACCGGGTGAAGAGGGGGTGCCTCAGTCGGTCACCGGGCGCGGCAGCACTGCCGGAGCCGGGGTCTCGACGGGGCGTACAGGGATGGCGGGCCGGAAGGGCTTGAGCGCGGGCAGGTCGGGCACCAGGTGCGCCGATTCTCGGCAGATTTCGGCTGCGTCGCCGAGGGAGAGGTAGGGCGTGCGGATGCGGGACCAGCCGCCTGAGGTGTCGCCCGCGACGGCGAGGCCGGGCAGTTCGGGGGCGATGGCGCAGGCGGCGGAGACCGCTTCGGGGGCGATGTCGCCGAGGGCCATCTTGGCGGAGGCTTCGTCGTTGACGCGGTGGCAGACCCGGCCGGTGAGCTGGGCTCGGAGCATGGTGGCGCCCTTGCCGAGTTCGGCGCCGAAGCGCTGGCCGCAGACCTCCAGGTAGATGCCGGCCGCCCGGCCGAGCTGGGCGAGGCGGATGAGCTGGGTGACCATCTCGTCGCGGCGTTCCTCGTCCTTGCGGGTGGCGGTGAGGAAGAGTTCGGCCACCTCGTCGACGAACAGGACGATGGGGGTGGGTCGTTCGCTCTCTGGCAGGCCCCAGATGTCGGAGGTGATCTCCTCGTCGGGGGTGTCGGGTGCGATGCCCTGCCGGGTTTTGATCAGGTCGTATCGGTCCTCCATTTCCTTGACCAGGGCGGGCAGGAGTTCGGCGGCTTCGTCGGGGTCGGTGGCGAGGGCGGACAGGCGGGCGGCGAAGGGCGCCAGTTCGACGCCGCGCTTGCAGTCGATCCCGACGAGGGCGACCGCCTCAGGAGCCAGTCCGGTGATGAGGTGGCGCAGGTACATGGACTTGCCGGACAGGGTGGCGCCGAGGGTGAGTTGGTGGGGAACTGTCCGGTAGTCCCGTACGAAGGGAGTGGCGTCCTCCCGCAGAGCAACCGGCACCTTGAGGAACCCGGAGTCGGTCTTGCGCGGCATGCGGACCCGCCGCAAGACGTCATAGCCGACGAGCCGCAGTTCGACGACACCGGGCTTGACGGTGGTGACGTAGACGGCGTGAACGCCCCAGGCATGCCGCAGGCGTTCGGCCGAGGCGGCGACGTCGGCGGGTTCCTGGCCGGGGGCGAGCCGCAGCCGGATGCGCAGACCGGTCGTGGTCGGCCGGATGATGCCCCGGCGGGGCGGCACCGGCCGGACCTCCCGCCGTGTGGTGGCCTTGACGGCGAGGACCCGCAGCCGGGACGGGGCGACGGTCAGGCCGCACGCTTCCATGACGGAGCTGTACGAGCTGAGCAGGCGGGCGGTGGATATCGGCCCGCCGACGGCGGACCAGTAGACGGCCGGGTACTTGGCCCGGGCGTAGGCGGTCCCGCCGCCGAGCGCAGCGAGAGGACCACCCACCTCCAGGAGTGTCGTCAGGTCGGTCATCAGGCGGTGGCCCCCATGGCGGCCGGGAACGCGGCCGGGGTGACGGCGGCGGCCCGGTAGGCGATGCCGTGGCGCTGCTGGCCGTTGAACACGGACTCCCACGGCCGGGCGATGAGCCCCGGCAGCGAGACCGGAGCGCCCAGGTTCAGGCCCTCGGAGACACCGCCCTCGGGCACGGTGACCTTGATCAGCGAGGACTCGCCGTCCTCGATGTAGACGACGCCGAGCGTCATCAGCGCCTCACCGCTGACGGCGTCCTTGGCAATCTCGCCGGTCTGACGGTCGCGGACCTTGGGCTCGGGAGCCTCGGTGAGGAGGATCGTGGCGGCGGAGGTCTCAACACGGATGGTGCGCAAGATAGTTTCCCCATCTACTCGTCTATACATGTAGCGATCTGCGAGCCCGATCTCTCGGGCTCACGACAACCACCCTGCCACACAACTTGCCCACTCGTCTATACGAGTATGCATGCTGAGGTGTACGAGTTCGGGAAGCCTGACGGACCGGACCGTTGTCAGTGCCCTCGGGCATGCTCTGCCCATGCTGATTGCGACCAACAGCCGGGGCCACGCGGTAAATCGCCCTTCGAAGCCGAAGATAGGAACGATGCTCGCCGACCTGGATCAGGGTGATCACCTGCTCCTTGAACGGCAAGACGAGAGCCAGGAAGGCAACTGGTACATCCAGGTGCTGTTCCGCGACAACAACACCTACCAGTTGGAGTACCGGGACGGCGTTCCCGCGGAGCACTACCAGACGCAGACGGTGTCGCAAGAGAAGGTCCTGCAAGCACTCCTCGACTGGGCGGCCGCCAGGCCCGCGTGGCGGGAGGGGTTCATGTGGACCAACATCGGCCACTGGTTCACTCCGGCCCCTGAGGATGAGGACGATCCGACCGTCTAGAACTGCGCCGCCGCCCATGCGATCAGGTCGCGGGGAGCTGGTACGACAGGACGTAGGCGTCTGCCGCCATGACCGTGTCGCAGACTTCGACGGCCCGTCCCTCGGTGTCGAAGGCGGTGCGGACGAGATGGATGACGGGCACGCCGGAGGCCAGCCGGAGCGTCTTGACCTCGTCCGGCGAAGGCATCCGGGCCCGGATCTCCTCCTCGAAGTGGTCCAGGCGGTGACCGAGTTCTTCGAGACGGGCGTAGATGCCGCCCGGCCCGGGGTTGGGTTCGGCGATCTGCGTACCGCGGGCGATGTCGAGGGGGAGGTAGGAGGTGGCGAACTCGACCGGCCGACCGTCCAGGAGATAGCGGCGCCGGCGAGCGAGGACCCGCCGCACCGAGCCGAGCCGGGTGGAGATGTCCTGACTGGCCTTCTCTTCCTTGACCTCAAGGCTGTCGACCTGGGGATGACTGCCGACTGTGTCCGCCTCGACGATGAACGCGGACTTCCCCTGCTCGCGATGCCGGCGGGCGAAACGGTCGGAGGCGAGCCGCCGCACGGGCGGACGGGGCCGGACGAAGACGCCCTTGCCGTGTTCGGCGTGGACGAGTCCTTCCCCCTGGAGGATGGAGAAGGAGTTTCGCACGGTCATCCGGGATACCCCGTAGTGGTCCACAAGCTCCGCCTCGGAGGGCAACTTCTCGCCCTCCCTGAATCGCCCACGATCAATGGCCTCGCGCAGCTGGTCGGCGATCTGCCGGAAGACCGCACGATCGCTCGTGGGGTCGAGATCACCGAGCTGGCCGGAGGGAAGAGCAGGGGTCACGAGTGCACTCCTTTAGGTATCTAGACGTGTGGGCGAGTGTTGTTGCTACGGTGGAGAGCCTAGCCATCCGAGAGGGCCGAGGAACGTGAGCACAGAACGCCCGCACTCCGTGAGCGTCGCCGGAGTCGTCATCGACGACTCGGGCCGGGCCCTCCTGATCCAGCGCCGCGACAACGGCAAGTGGGAGCCCCCGGGCGGCGTCCTCGAACGCGAGGAGACCATCCCCGAGGCCCTGCAACGCGAAGTCCTCGAAGAGACCGGAATCAAGATCGCCCTTCCGGCGACTCTGACCGGCGTCTACAAGAACATGACCGGCCTGATCGTCTCCCTGGTCTTCCGCTGCCAGGCCGCCGACGGCACGCCCACCACCGGCGACGAGACCCGCGCCCTGCGCTGGGCCACCCGCGAAGAAGTCTCCGAGCTTGCCGACGAGGCGTACGCCATCCGCGTCCTGGACGCGATGGACGCGGCGTCTCCACCTGCCATCCGCGCCCACGACGGCGTGAAACTCGTCTAGCCCGAACCCGCTGCACATGGCGGCCTACCAGCACGAAGGAACTTGTATGCACGAGTATACGAGTACAGCCCAGGTCTGGGGACTCACTTGCCCAGGTTTCCCGGAAGAGGTCAGCCGGGCCCGCCGCTGGACCCGCGACATCCTGCGCGGATCGCCATGGGCCGAGGACGCCGAACTGATCGTGAGCGAGCTGAGCGCGAACGCGATCCTGCACACGGCCAGCGGCCAGGACTCGGGCAGCTTCCATCTGGCCCTAGCGGTATCGGCACAGGCCATCGCCTTGTCCGTCACGGACGACGGAGGCGCCGGCACCACACCGAAGGTCGAGCGCCGGGACCAGGACGACGAGCACGGCCGGGGCCTCAGCATGGTCAGCGTGATCGCCCACCGTGTCGTGGTCCACGAGAGCGACGGCGGCCACACGGTCACCGCGGAGTTGTTCACGGCTCCGCCCGCGGGAGGCCACCCGTGCTGATGGACAAGCCGCAGCGGGGCTACTGGTGTGAATGCTGGACCCAGGACGTCACCGAGGAGACCAGGCCGGTTCTCCGAGCGTCCTTCGACGCGTATTCGGCGCCGCAGGCCGACAGATGGGTAGCGGTCGCACTGCGCACGATCTCACCGGCACTGGACCCCGACGCCTCACAGGAAGCGTGGGAATGGCTGTACGACGGCCGCATCACGACGAGGAAGGCATTGCTGCGCGCTGAGCCCTGCACAGTGACGCTCACCCAGACCCGCACCCGCATCACATGGACGATACGGCCCGTGATCTTCCTACCGCAGACACATCGCCAAGGGACTGAACTCCCGTCCTGCGCCCACGTCTTCACACCGTGCCCGAAGCCGCACGCACCTCAGTAGGCCGTGTCGGATCCCAGTTGATGCCTGACGTTCTGGTCCCAGGTGATGCTTCACGGTGGGCCTAGACAACATAGGGAGCCCCGTGGGGCTTGTTGGCTTTCACGTTACGGACCGGGACGTCGGTCGTGCGCCGGATGACCCGGATCTGCCCGTCCAGTTCGACGGTGATCGTGGTGTCCGATACGTGCACGGTTACCGTCCGGCCTGCGTAGGGGCGGCCGAGGGAGACGGTCTGGCGGCAGACCATGACCGTGCCCACCGCGCTGACCCGCCGCTGCACGCGGACTGGCTCGATCCGGGGCCGGGGCGGCGGGCCCGCGGGCCGCAGGCCGTGCAACCGCTGAACCTTCTCGCTGTTGAGGGGGTTGGGCCGCACCCGCAGCAGCTCCCGCGAGGACAGGTCGAAGAACGACAGCGTCTCCTCGTCGATCCGGATGCCGACCTGGCGGCCGCCGAGGATCTCCGCAGCCAGTACCTGGCGCCCGCCCAGGTTCACCAGCCCGCTGTTGTTCACCACCCGGTCCACCTCGAACGCGGCCCCGTCCCCGGCAGGCAGCGGAGACGGACCAGCCGCGCGACCTCCCCGGGCGGCAAGCTGCACGAGATCCGCCACCGACAGGTGCGACCGCACGCTCTTGATCCGCGCCCCGGCGACCAGCAGGTGGATCACCGAGGTATCCGCCCAGAACGTCACCGTCAGCCCCGAACGGGACGGCCCCAGCCAGAACTGCTTGCCTGCGACCTGCAGATTCCCACTCGCAGGCACCACCCGCTCGAACTCCACCGGCCCGCCCTCGTCCACCTGCACCGCCTCAGGAAGAGGGACAGAAACAGGCACCATCCCGACCGGATCCGGCACCGCAGCGCGAGCCGTCCGCTGCTGCGGGACCAGGGCGAGCACCCCGGGGATCTTCAGGCCCAATACGTCCCGTTCCTGCTCGGGGACCGGGGTGAACCGGTCAGCGGGAGAGTGCATGTCCAGGGCCTGATGCGGCCGGACCAAGTTGTACTCGTGAACCCACTCGTCCAGCGCCGCCTGAGCTGCCCCGATGCTCTCGAACGCGCCGCAGTCGTCGAGGAGTTCACGCCGCAGCGTCTGATGGAACCGCTCGACCTTGCCCGTCGTGGTCGGCGACGCCGGCTGGGTGAGGCGGTGCGCGATCCCGTTCTCCCGGCAGATTCGGTCGAACAGCACCTCACCACCACGGCCAAACCGGGCGGTGAACTGCTTGCCGTTGTCGGTGAGCACCTCTTCCGGCACCCCGAACGTCTGCAGGGCCCGGGCGAAGGCCGCGCAGACCGCCCGTCCGGTCGCCCGCTCGACCACCGACGCGATCACGCAGTACCGGGAATGGTCATCCACCCCCGTCACGATCTTCGCCTCGGTCAGCTCGCCGGTCACCGTGTCGACGAGCATCACCCCGCCCACGATGTCCATCTGCCACAACTGCATCGCACGCTCGCGCTGCCAGCGCTTGTACTCCGACCGCTTCCGCCGCCGCACCCCCGGCTCCACCAGCCCATGCCGGACCAGGATCCGATACACAGTCATCCGCGACGGCACCGGGCTCACCACCCCGGACCGCTCCAGCACATGAGCGATCCGCCGCGGACCCCAGCGAGGGTGCTTGCGCCGCAGCTCGCACACCGCCGCCTCCACCTCGGCGGATGCCTGATGCGGACACGAGGCCGGCCTGCGTGACCGGTCCGCCAGACCCGCCAGCCCCTCGGCTTCATACCGGGACTTCCACCCGCTGACCGTCTGCCGCGACACCCCGAGCGATGCGGCGACCTCAGTCACCGTCGCGCCCGCCAACACCGCCAGCACAGCCCGGTATCTCTGCTCGACAACCGACAACTCCACCAGAGCCAATCCCGGCCTCCCGCCACACGCCGCAACGACGTGCACAGAAAAGCCGATCACGGCCCCCGTCAACCATCAGCTGGGATCGAACTGTCAAGCATCACCCGGGATCGGACATCTAGTCCGAGCCCGAACTGGCTCAGATTTTCTCCACGTAATCAAGGCGGCTCGCTTCGCTCCCCGGGCGCGGCACGGCCCCCGGCCGTGCCTGCGCTCCTGTCTCCGCCCCGCTCCAGCCCGGCCGGCGCCCGTGCCGCGCTCCAAGCAAGCAGCCGCCTGATGCCGGAGAAGGGGTGCGTCGTGGCTGGGGCGGTCGGCTACGCGGCTTTACGGAGCCACTTTGGCGCGAGCCTCGAAGATCATGGCCCCAACGTCGTGCTTTAACGGGCAGGTCCACAGACTGCCCGACGCGCCGGAAGCTTACGGGGCCATGATCACTCGCGCCAAAGCAGCGCCACCCCAAAGCCGCTCCACCGACCTCTGCGCTACTCAAAACGGATCAGACGGTCGCTCTCAGAAAGCCGAAGGACGACCTTGTCTTCCAGAAATTCTGGCGCATCATTATCGATCACGATGATTTGCAGTTTATCTCTGTACTGGCCGGCCACTTCAGCGAGCAATCGGAAAGCGTTGTCCTCCCGCCGCGCATCCCAACCTTCTCGCCCCGTATTGCTGCTAATTCCATCGAGAACGAGCAATCCGGGCATCGGCAAACTTCGATCGATGCACACCGTGTGCACGGCCAGAGAGTATGCAATGTTCACAAGAACTTGCATACCTTGACTGGAGATCTCATCGAATGATCGACCGCCAACCAAGGGGAGGAAGTTTCGTTTATCAATTTCCACGCCCAGCTCTGCGCCCCCAATCTGTGGTGGCTCAAGCTGTACGAGGTATTCACCGAACCTCTCCTCAAGAGCGCTCAGGTTGTCTTCTGCCACCGACGAGTTATCTCTGCTTGACAAGTCGGCAGTGAGGGAGTCCTTCAATTGTTGCAGGACTTGAGCGTCCTCCATGATCTCTGCTCGTCGCGCAAGGATTGTCAAGTAATCTCGGACCCGTGCCTGCTCCTCCAAGTTCCGGGCCCGGCGCGCTCCCAACTCACTAATCTCATCGCCATGAGTGCTAACATACGATCGAGTCCGGTACTCCAACTCTGCGCGGGCAGTTTCTAGTTCGGCAGACCGCAGGGACAGAAGAGAATCAATGCCTTCCAGCTCCTCCTTGCGGAACCTTTGAACATCGTTGGTTTCTGCAATTTGAGCCTGGATTCTTCCCTGCTCTTTGATCAGAGCAGCACGTCGGTCGCTTTGGTCGACTAGCGGTTGGGTACACAACCGGCAGTGATCATGATCGCCCTCCCGTTCGGCAGGGAGATCCTGTCCACACCGAGGACAAACAATGAAGTCAAAGTCCAACAAGTTGTCCTCAGCGACAATGGCGCGCGAGAGCTTCACCACCTGCGAATGCAATTGCATCCTCAGTTGCTCAAGATCACCCAACTGTCGAGAGACAGCACCCTTCTCTTCGTTCAGATCAACACAAGCCTGCTCCAAGCGAATTACAGAGTCGCGCAGACTGTCTGTTCCGAGTCTACTGTGAAGACCTTCGGCGCTATTGTAATCCTCAGACTCGAATTGGCTGGATTCTTCAATCAATTGCTGCAGACGAGTCTCGAGGTCCTCTCTGCTGGCAAGTGCGGTACCACGCATTAGCTTGTCGAAAGCACTACTCTGCTGGGCAACGAAATTTAGGCGACTTTCCACAGACTTGAGTTCCGCCTGCAGACGGGCCATTTCCGTATCATACAAGCCAAAGGCGATCTCAAAGACGTAACGCCGCTTGATGTTGCGAAATGGATCCCGATGCCCAAACACCATGTTGTCGATCTCGGCCCCAGCGATCAACGAGTAATTCAGCCAGTCATTGATCGACACTGGCACATACTCGCTAGACTCGGGCCGGCTGCGGGATGTTGGCACCTCGACAAGAGGAAGCCCCAGTTGCTCAAGCATCCACTGGGAGTATGTCTTATCTGCCGTCCCGTCATTCTTTACGGCAGGAAGCCGCAGAGCGGCGTCCACTCCTGCGATATCAACTTTTGCCGTTTGTGTGGTCACTCGTGGGCGCGAGATAAGCCACTCGCCGGTACCCGTCTCCAAACGTCCGGTGATGGCACTAACATTACTCACCTCAGGGGGCAGGCTCTTTGGAACCGCTCCAAGGAACGCACGAATTAGCCGCAGGAGCGTGGATTTCCCTGTGGCAATCTCGCCTTGGACGATACTCAGGTCTGGATTAAAACGTACCTCTCTGTTACCCCCAACAAGCCTTACATAATCGATGCATAGCGAGTGATTCTGCTTGGCCATTAGATGCTTCTCCCCCAGGAAGATCCTGCAATATCGGGAAACAGGGAGTAAACCAGCTTCTTCAAAGTCTCTCCTGAAACGTCAAAGTGGCGTTTCAGGAGAGCAGCACGAGCCTGATATTCCACCCAAGACTCGTCTTCCAAGAGACGCTCAACGAAAGCGGCCCCCTTGGGAGTGCTTCGGTATCCAAGCCCTCGCGAATTTACCTTGACCACCTCTACCAGGTCACGCCCAATTAGGCTACCTAGGAGAGAGTAATAAGATGGGTCCCATGGGCCATATCGATATCTGACCATTCGTTCGTCAATGGGAACCCCTTCCTCTGTTGCCATGGCAATCGCTTCAGGACTGACACCCTTACTCCGCAAAGCCACCGCCAGGCGTTCGGGGTATCTCAAGAAGAAGTCCAACTTTGCAAGTTTTGTGCGACCTTCCAGATTAGCGCTATTTCCCTTCTGCCGACTGAAGGTGTCAATCAACAGCAACAACCTTGCTGCGCCTTCCGCCGACGGTCGGTATTTTTCGCGCTCTGCCGCTACGCGACGGGCTCGCCTGGCTTCCAATGGTGTACTCATGAGGCCCTCCATGAGTATTCACACTCATCTGAGAGGCAGCACAGATAGCCGAGTTGCCCATGGCGCGAGGGGAACAGGCCCTCAACATCCAGCTGTCGCAGAATTAGACGATCATGTTTCAGGTCTAGGAATACTTCCTGCCCGGGAATGGTGGAGTTCGCTCGCCTCGATGCGACAGTTCTCCCGTGATCGAGAACTTCTTCTGCCAGTTCCGCCAGTTTCTCTTCTGCAGAGATTGAGGAGGCCAGAATTTCGAGACGCCGTGAATCAGCGACAGCTTGAAGAGATGCAGCCTCCGCCTGCACTTCTTGACTAGCACAGGCCAATATCAGCTTGCGGCGGAGATTAGAGATTGGGTTTCCTGATGTCAGCAGGGCGTTTAGTTGCGCCTGACCGAGAGCAGGGTCGTCGGGAAGCAGAGAAATGAGCTCTTGGCGTGTTAGTGTCTGGCGCTCAAGCGGATTTTTGCCGGTCGAGGGAGCAAGTCCGACTGCCAGCATGAATTCTTGCGCTTTCCTGGTCACCAATGTGCCAGCTTGAGCATCCTCTGCGCGCTGCACGAGTTTAATCCCGGCTTGCACAACGTTAATCACCCTGGTATTGGGGAGAGCCTCAGCCAAAGCCGCGAAGAGCATATTGTCAATGTCTTGCTCATTGACACGATTAGACAAAATTGCGAGAGCACCTAGGAAGCCGACGACGTCCTCATCATTGAAGGTGCACTTCTGGTCGTCGGCCACGGCGCGCGCAAGGGAAAGTACCTTGCTTCGGTCGTCGCCAGAAACCGAATTTGGCTGCTTGAAGAATTTGGCTGTTTGGTCTTTGAGGGAGGATGCTCCCTCAAGCCACAGCGAGAATGCGGCAGTCACATTCAGGCCGCTGGAGCCTTTCTGGAAGGCGAGGTGAGACCGCATCAATGAGTCAATGCCGCCGCCGTCTTTACATACTTCGGAAAAAGTCCAACTCGCTCTGCCAGGAATTCTGGTCTTGACCTGACGGAACTCGACCCGGTCTTCCCATACCAGAACAATGTCGTCAATGTGCTCGCAAATAATTGCTACGGGTCCCTCGTCCTGGAGACAAGAGAGCCACAGTAGTGCTGCAACCTTGGCCTGATACCGGTACTTTCCGAAGGTCACAATCCCGCTATTGTCCGGAGAAGGAGTCGCCTCCAGAGCGGCCAGTGCCACTCCTTCGTTCTCTTCAGGTTCCTCGCCCTCGGAAATCCCAGCAGGAGAGATCACGCGCACCCCCGATTACTTTGCGCTGCACCGCCGTCACACAGGGGGACACCGTACAACCGTCAATGATCCTTGCGCTAGAGATGGTCCAGGTTTACCACGGTTGGCTGGATGTCTCGCCTGGTGCATGGGTTTGCAGTGCCTGGTCGCAGGCCGACACGCGGCCAAGGGCGTGTCGGGTGATGTTAGATCAACCGTTCGTTTCCAGGCCCCACAGCTCAGGCACGGTGCTTCAGTGACTTCCGCCCAGTCAGTCTCCAGCCCGGACCGGCGGAGAGACTTGGTGGTGCCCACCACGCTGTGGGCCAGGCCCAGGAGCTCGCCGCCCACGGGCACTCGCCGGCCCGCAATGGCACAACGGTTGGACGATCATGCGGATCGGACCAGTCATGTCTTCAGGATCATCGTGTAGTCGACAGGAGGAGCCTGAACTCCGGCGCCTGGGTTGGGCGTAACTCCTGAGGTTCCTTCAAAGTAGGACCAGAACGGCCAAGAGCCGCATCTCCCCTCTTTGAGGTAGTTAGGGTGGCCGCATGACTCCTGCGGAACGATTCCTCAAGCAACATCAGGACGTAATTCGCGCGGCACTCGACCACTACGCACTGACTTGCACGAAGGCACTCCTTGAACGAGGCACATCGGGTGATCCCATCGTCGTCGACGAAGTGAAGGAGCAACTTGCGGATGCTCAGCGCGCTCGGGACGAGTTGTCTGGAGCCCTAGGGACTCGTTGATCGACGGGACGAAGATTTGAAAGGCCGTGCTTGACAGCAGTTCTGGCGTCCCCTGAGAGCCGCAGTGGATCCGGCTACCCGACGCGCTGACATCCTGCGATGACAAGGGCGGCGGTCTTCAAAAGCCACCAGGACGCAGCATTGGTGAGTGTCTAACTGCGTGACAACGCCAGCGAACGACGGCGGACGAGCGCGGACGCCTGCGGACCATCGCAGCAGGTAAGGGAGACATCAGCACAAGGCAGCGGCCACACCCAAGTTGCTTCGGGACGAAGAAGTCACCCGCCTATGGGTCTCCGAGGGACTCCATCATCACGCGGTGAGCGTCTCCGGCCGTTGGGTGCGGCTCCTCTGAAGTGATCGTCGGGATCAAGCAGTGAGGCTGTAGTTCTCCTGGTCGGGGCTGGGGTAGAGGCGCTGATGCTCGCGGGCCGTGTGGAAGGTCCAGTAGTCCTCGAAGTCGCCGTTCGTGATCAGTGCGCGGAGTTGGAGGACGGCTTCGGCCCCGTCGAGGCCCCAGCGGGCGCCGGTGATGTCGAGGCGGTCGGCGATCAGGTGGCGGCAGGCGCCCTCGATGGCGCCGGTGGCGATCGGCCAGCCGGACGCGAGGGCAGTGTCGTAGTGGAGCTGGGCGAGGTGGCCGGTGAGGTAGCGGTGGCAGGTGGTGACGGCCTCGCGACGGGTGGCGGGAAGCTGCTCTGCCGCGGCTTGGACGGTCATCTCGGCGGCGGCGCGGTCGGCGTGTCCGGCGAGGATCGCGGTGAGTTTGTCCGCCGCCCAGGTCTCGGCCTCGCGGCTGCCGACCGGGTGGAAGGCGTGGGCTGCCGTCCAGCAGTACTCGGCAACGTGCACGAAGTCGAGCAGGACGTGCAGGCGGATGTGGCGGCGGGAAGCCTCATTTCGTGCGGTCGGCGCGGGGCGGGCGCGGTGTCGAAGACGCAGGCCACCGGCGCCATGCGCTTGCGGTTGGGTTTCTCTCCCGGAGCCAAGCCGCCCGCGCCGTCCGGCCGCCGCACTCTTGGCCGCGGCCCGGCGGGTGGCCTCGCGCAGGGCTTCGGGGCGCATCACCACGCCTTTGCCGTCGACCTGGAGGACCAGCGGCATCTCGCGGGTGCACGGAGCGGGGATCTTCACCGTGTAGTAGGCGGCGATGTCGACGGCGGCCTGGTCAGGCAACCACGGAACCACGGGACGCGGGTCAGGCTTGGGACGCCGAACGGTCCGCGCGCCGCACGGGTTGCGCGACAACAGCGCATCGTCGACGGCGGCAGACAGGACCGACTGAACGTCCGCGAAGATGTTCCGCGCCTAGGACGGTCCGCCACCACTTGGATCGGGCCTGGTGTCGGCGGCGCCAGTCGGACCAACGGAGACTCCCGGCGAGCCGGCCGAGGGCTGATGTAGTCAGCGGGTGGAGGTGCGGTACTCGCCGGTGTGCTGGACTGGATGCGTCGAGTGAGACGCGCGTGAGCCCCTCCCTGCGCCGCGGACGACTGGGAGGGGCTCAATGCGTGGTGCCGGTTCCGGAGTCGGCGCGAGCACTGCGCACCGCCACCACTCGCCCGGGCATCCGACGACAAGGAATCACCCGATCGGCCGATGTAGGCCCCGTCCCCGTGTGCGGCGACCCCCGTATGGACGCACGGTGAATGTGGCTGGCTTGCCGTTGAGCGAGAGCGGTGTTCCGGCTACGTGGGGAGGTGCCGTGGCTGTGATAGCTCTGCTTGTCCCAGTGGTACTGCTTCTCATGCTGTTCGAGCTGCCTGCCCTGGAGGATTCTCTGTTCCCGCCGCAAGATCAGGCGGGCCCGGAGCGGTCTGATGGTTGACGCTCTGGCGCCCTTCCCGGAGGTGAGGTGGCGCATGGACATCGAGCTGACTTACGACATGCTCGGGGGCCGATTGCGGAAGATTGGTGATGCCACGATCTCCTACGACCAGTTGGGCAACCGGCCTTGTGCCCTTGGGAGTTGGGCGCTTGGGTATGACCGCCTGGGTGGGCGTCTGCGTACAGTGGGTGGCGCCCAGATCACATATAGCAGATTGGGTCGGATTCTCGCTGTCGGCGAGTGGAGCTGCGAGTACAGCAGGCTCGGCCAACGTCTGCTGCGGATTGGCCCCTATGAGCTGAGGCACGACCACCGGGGTAGCCGAGTGCGTGCGATCGGTCCTCTTGAGATCTTCTACGACCGGCTCGGTTCGCGTCCCAATCTGGTCAGGCTGCCGGGCGAGAGTCCGGCGCTGTCCGATGACCTCCTCCTGGCGCTCTTCCTTGTTTTGCACCGGCAGAGGGTGGCCGCGAGGCAGGCGTCTCGACGAGAGTGAATCGGCGCCCGGAGCGCTGGATGCTTCGGCGTATGCCGTCAGCGGGTGGAGAGCCGGTATTCACCGGCGTACGGCATGGCGGCCAGTGCGACCCGTTTCCGGTCTCGGGCCTGTCGCACGGCAGTTGGTAGCGGCGGCGTCGCATGACCTTGCGCAGTGCGCGGCCGCGGTCCGGGTACGGGCGGCATCGCGGTGAACGGCGGGCCCCGCGTCTCCGGTTGGCTCGGGCAGCGGGCGGCACAGCTGGCGGACCATGGATTCACGGACCATCACACCGCAGCCCGCGCGGCTCCGGTTCGCTGCTTGAGTCGGGTCCGTGGGATGCCTGCGGCAATCCTCCGGTGTTCTTCCACCGGTCGCGCTGGGTGTCTCAGTAGGCACAGACCATTCCGTGTGCACAGCATCAGGAATCAATACCAGAACTCGTCCATGGGGCCTGGCGGGCAAGAGGGCATTCCTAGGAGGTTGTTGCTGACCTTGCTGTCAGTATCAGTTTGCACATAATACCAAGGCCTGCCGGACCGATAACCTCCCTGAACGGCACGGACCTCCAATTCCCTACCGTCATCACCTTCTACATAGAAGGAATGCTTGCCTTCGAGGATAGCGTTGGCTGCTTCCTCACGCGTCAAGTACCAACGAGTCTCACCTTCAACGCCGCCGATTCCGCTCACGCGACTCTGCATGGACGACGTGAAACGTTTGGACGAGCAAGACACCTTAAGTCGATGGCCAACGGGGAATCCCTTTCGCACCAAGCGATGGTGAGCCCAGGCTCGCCCATGGACAGTGTAGGCCCATTCCGGCATATTCCATATTTTCTCATTGATCTCAATCGACTGCCCGTCCCCCTTACCTGGCGTGTATTCTCGCGTACCAGCGAGCTCAGCCTGGCCAAAGGTGCGACTGAATGTCCCCATTGGCTTATCACGGTCTATTGCGGTCCCGATGAATCCACCCAGGTCAAGATTCTCAAGTACGGTCACGGCGGCGGCGGCTGGTGCGGCAACTTCGAAGAGGTCATAGACTGGCTTCATTCTCCGATTTAGGACGTCGCTCGCTGCCTGGGAGATGCTGTGATTGGTAAGTGCGACCTCGGCAGCCGTGTCCGCAGCGAATCCCGCAAGCCCCAAGCTGTCAATCACGCTTTTCGCTGTGCGGGTAATGAGATCCTCCGTTGAGAAGTGAGCCTTCTCTACTGCCTCGTCCGGCGTCATGTTCTCTTCCAGTAGCACTCCGGCGCAGATGATTACGCCAGGTATCTGCGTGAGTTCCTGACCTGCTAGTGATATCGGGATCGGGTTCATCGAGGTTGTCCATTGCCCGATTGATGCCGGAATGGGGCGGCTGCCTTGAAGGATTGGGCCACCGATGTCGCCGTGACTTCCCCAACTGAAGAAGAATGAGGGAGTGCCGACCAACTGATTCCCTTGCTGAAACAGCAACTCGCCGTCGATCTTCATCATGATGACCCAGAGGTACGGCTCGGACTCCGGACCCATCACGTTGTCGATATCGTCGCCCTGGAAGCAAAAGAGGCTGTCGAGGGAAATGGTCAGGTTGAAGTCATTGGGACCGCTTGCCATCAGATCTCCAAAGTAGATCCCCCCTGCGGTTGATGTTGGCGTCCCGCGCTGAGGCCGGCCGACTCGCGGAAGGCACATCCGCAGAAATCCCGTTTACTCACAGTGTGATCTATCCAGCCACTTTTTGCATCTCGGCAGGCGCTATCCCGGAGGCCGATGGGTTCTGTTACATCGTCACCGACGGACTCCACAAGCTGCTCACGTACGGGTGGAGTTGGACTGCTGGCTCCGGAGTGGCCACCTGGGCGCTGCTCAACTGGCTCGGTCGCCGGCGCGCATCGAGCTCGCAGGTGACGCCGCCCCCTCCGAGGAGTGACCGATCATCACTTCCTGCGCAACAACGGTCCTGGTGGGACGGGGGCCGCAGTGGTCAAGTTCCCTTGGTTGTTGCCGCTCTCAACTCCCGAGCGGAATCGCCGGGCGACCCCTGGGGCCAAGCACCGGGGAGTGAACGGGGAGTGGATCAAGAAAATCATGCCGCACGACAACCTGTGCTAACCAACGCGCACCAGACCCTGACCTGCGCATACATTCGACGGTCCTGGTCAGCGATCTTTCCGCACATTATTCGGGACGAAGAGGTCGTATTACCCAGGCCAGCCATAGGGTGAGGGCATGCGAAACGACCGACACGACGAGCCTCTCTCCGACGATGAGCTGGAACTCTTCCTGCAGTACCTCCATCGTTTCGCCAAGCACGACGTCGACCAGTTCGTGCTTATGGAAGTAGGCGACCCCGACCACCCGTGCTACCTGGACCTGTCCCGGGCTCCGGCACCCGGAACCGACCCTGCTGTCTACCGTCGCCCGTAGCCGCACCGGCGGAACACCTGACATCCATGGCTGACATCAACAGCGATGGACGCCAGCAACTCCGGGCGGTCGTAGACGTCAGCTCAAGCCTCACAGCAGCCGACCGCTGAGGGCGTCGGATCGAACTCCTAAAGCGGGTGTCAAGGGCCGACGTCATTCCTCACGGTGCTGAGCGAACACCTGCTGCTGCTCGTCCCGCCAGCTCCAGTTGGCCAGCCGGGAGAAGGGCAGGCTTCGGGCGAGGCCGGAGAACTGGTCGGATGGCTCCCGGCTGGCCTTGTTCACCACGATCGCCGAGAGCATCGGTGCTCGTCCGTCCTCGTTGCGGTGAAGGCAGACATCCTTGAGCAGATAGGTCATGACCCCGCGGTAAGGCGGGATGGAGTCGAAGCCCTGTGCCGCCAACTCGGCGCTCAGCTCCCCGTAGGTAATGGTCTGTCCCTGCCGGGCCCGCTTCCGCAGGATCTCCACGGCCGCTTCGACCGCTGCCGGGTAGTCCGAGTCCTTGATCCTCACTGCCCCTCCCCCATTGCGTGGACACTGCCCAGCATGCGCATCGTACCGGCCAGACACCTGCTACAAGCGATACAGCAGCGGAGTACAGCAACCTTCCTGACCTCAGCCGACCACCGACGGCCATCAGAGGCTTTCCGACCAGCTCACTGACCCACGATGGGCTTTCAGCCAGCAGTTCGGGACGACGGGGTCGTGCCAGAACCGTGCCAGATCGTGCGGGGAACGGCGGGGGCCACGTCGCCAGCCGGTCATGCCCGTAGCTGCTCCGCCGCAGTTCAACCCGGAGGTCACCCGTAGAGAACCCGAGCTTCCAAGTTGGGGGCGCGAGTTCAGATCGAGTTACCCATCTCAGTGCGGAAGCCTCAGCTCACAGACATGGAGGTCTTCGAGGTCAGATGGTGGCCTTGGCGGCCTGTGGAGGGAGCGGTACCTCGAACACCTTCAGGCCGTTCTCCAAGGCCCGGAACTCCATGCCGGCATCTACGCACGCGAGAGTGATCTCGTGAGGCACCATCTTCTGGATCTTGAGTGCTTGGTGGATGATCTCGTCGTCAGCGATAGGGTGCCGCTGCTGCCACCCGTCGTCGAGAAAGATCTCGACAGTCACCTTGTCACGGACCTGGGCCGGGATACCGGGACCAGTGGCGCGACGCTTTTCGCGGAGACGCTTCAGAACCTTCCTGGCACGGTCACCAGCGCGTGTGTTGCCTCCGTCCTTGAGCCTGTCCAACTGTTCGACCACGATGATGGGGACGACAAGCCGAACGGAACCCTTGGCACCCATCTTTGTGGGCCACACGAGGTCAGTGAAAATTTCGCCCTGGATGAACGCCGAGGTGTCCGGTACGACGATGGCGCCAGGGTGGGTCGCGAATGTGCGGATACGGGTGAGTGACCCAAGCGCGGCCTCGATGTCGCGGATCCGGCTCTCGATCTCGCGGTAGATCAGGGGGTAGGGGCGCGGAGTTACCTGAGTGATCCGGCGAATCTCCCAGTATCCCGCCGAGTACAGGTCATCCGCCATGCTCTCGTCGTCGAAGAGGCTACGGAATTGGCTGTCAGCCTTCTCGACCCAGGACAGGTAGTTATCCCGAGCGGAGACAACAGCCGTGCCATTTCTGAGGTTTCCGCACTCGTTCATTAGCTGCTGGAGCGTCAGCTCGGCGGCATCGATGGCGCCCACGTTCCTGAGTTGCATGGCGTACAGCCTGTCACCCAGGCAGGCCTCATGCACACGCGATTCGACAGCCATCCAGAGTGGGAGTGGACCTGGGCTGCCCCGGGCCGTGTAAGGCCGCTCGGCAGTGACCAACGACGACCGTTGAGAACCCCTCGGACGCGCACGACCAGTAACCACCCAGCTCCCCAAGATCTCCGAGAAGACCCAGAGCAAGGAGACCGCTGAACACAGCAGACGGCCGTGCCAGATCATATGGGAGGCGCACTGTCGGCCTTCACACCACCGTGTGCCAGAGTCCTGCACGAGGAGGGCGCACGACGCGTTGCACCCCAGGTCAGCGAGGAGCTGGCAACGGATACCTGGCACAGTGCTGGCTGGGACTTCGGACCGCCCGAGCGGGGCCGCCCGTGTCCGAGTCCCAGATGATCGGCAGAACACCCACCTCTGTCAGTCCCCGGCCGTACTCTTCGGTCATGCGCAAAGGAGCGATCACACGGCAGTCCGTACTCAAGGCAATCGCAGAGTACGACGAGTTGGGGCGCGAGGCATTCCTGTCGAAGTACGGCTACAGCAAGGCCCGCACATATGTCCTCGCACATGAGGGCAGGGAGTATGACACCAAGGCGATCGCCGGAGTCGCGCATAAGTGGGACCAGGGACGCGCCCTCAAGCCTGCCGAGTTCAGCGGTGGAAAGGCGCACGCCGTGACCTGGTTGGAGCGCCTTGGATTCCAAGTCCAAGGCGGAGCTCCCGATTTCAGTGAGCTCGAATTCACTCACTTCCTCGTACAGCTACTCAAAAAAACCGGCCACCGGAATGTATCGCAAGACGTTCTATTGGGTCCAGGAGCTCGCGCGGATATTATCGCCGAGTCACAGGACGCCGTGCTTATCATCGAGGTCAAACGCGTTTCACCACAAACGAACCCTCGCATTGAAGATGCCGTAAACCAGGTGAGACATTACGGCGCTCTCGCCCGGGCGGCACAGTATGGGGACCATAGACAGCGCCTCGTTGTGGCAGCTCCTGGAATCTTGGCAAACAAGAGCGCGGAGCTACTCAGGAAAAACGGGGTTGAAATATGGGATGGGGCATGGATCGCTGAAAGGTCGGTAGCAGCGGGCCTGCAAGACGAGGCGTCCAAGTTCCTCACTCCAGAGTACTTCGACGCTACTCAACAGAGCGAAGCCCTTGACTTGACTGACAAACTCATACAGATGCCGGCCGGGCGAGGATCTTGGTCGGCCTATCAGCGACTTTGCCGAGACATCGCAGAATATCTATTCTGCCCTCCTTTGAAATCCCCTGTATGGGAAAGCTTTGATGATGACGAGATGAACCGACGGGACTTCATCCTACCCAATTACGCCGAGAATGGGTTTTGGAAATTCATCAGAGAAAAATACTTCGCAGACTATGTAGTCGCAGACGCTAAGAACTACACTCGCGGGATCGAGAAACAGGAGGTAATCCAGGTTGCCAATTATCTATCTAAGCATGGAACGGGACTATTTGCTCTAATCATGACGCGTATAGATCCGCAAGAATCCGCAGTCCACGCAATCAAGAACCAATGGATCCAACACGACAAGATGATCGTGACCATTACCGATTCCGACATCGTCCAAATGCTAACCGACGCGTCCTTCGGAAACGATCCTAGCGAGGTGATCCGCCAGAAGATCGAGGATTTTCGCCTGGGAGTTTGACGCCATTGCATAACGTAAGTCGCTCGACGCCCCCCATCGCTGCTATTACGGGCACAGCACGCCAGGGGCAGCTGTCTGGGCATAAACGCGGACGAGCCACCGGACCGTATTCACGAGCTACACGCTTCGCGTACCCCAGAGCACTTCGCAGCAATTCCGCGAAGCAGGTGTCACACGAATCGGCCAGAACAATACTCACTATCACTCTGGAATTTCTAACAAACGGACTTGATAAGCACCCGTGCAGTCGCTATAGCTTCGTGAGCACCTCAAGGAAGAGGAGATCGGCGTCTACTCCGACGAACTGAGCGACGCAATGAATCTGCTGCAATTCCTTCCCGATTCCATTCAGCGAAGACAGTTCATGTGCTTGCATATGCCAGGCCCAGGAGACCTCCATTCCAAGGCAATTTCTTTCCCGAAGTCGCCCCATTATGGATTTAGTGAAGGCGTCACGCCATCCACCATAGGCGCAAACCACAACATATTTATTTCGCAGCCTCTCCCTGATTGAGCCATCCAGTTCCATCCTGTCTCGCCCAAGTTGAGATTGTGTATGCAGTGTACCTCCTCGCCTCCAATATCCGTGCATATGGATTACATCAATCGCATCATCGGAATCAAAGTCTGAAATGCTCCCATCCTCGACCATCCATTGCACGGCAGGGCGGGCGCCCGCGGAACGGATCGAGACTTCAATTAGTGGATCGAAGTTAGTAGTGAGGACGGGCCCCCTCTTCTCTGGCGGAATGAGTGTCAACAAAAGGCCGAAAGCCTCGACTCCAATCCCTAGATTCCACGTCCCCTCTTTTTCCAAAAGCCTAAGAAGGCTTTCATCTTTCACTAGCTCATCAATCTCATCCTCAGGCATACTATCCACATCGCGGCAGGCCCTTATCACGCCTTTCCGAATTATTTGATTCAAGTGATCTTGGTCTTTGACGTGTGAAATAAAAGCAGCAGCTTGCTGATACTTCTCTGTCCACGTGGGTCCTGTTATCTCTTCATCAAATCGAGCAGAAAGCCACGGCTCACTTTCCAAGCTTTTGCGCATCATTGCTACGTATTCACTCACCCCGGGAACTGTTTCCCGCGTCAGACCTGAGCCCACCACAAATGCGACCTGATGTCCCTTCGATGCACTCCTGATCTTGTATAGGAGTTGCTCGCGGAGATGAAAAGAGTTCCCATAGTTCACTGCAAACCCCATCATGGCGTCAGGCACTATCACTGCCGCATCTGGTGTTGCACCTGCAGGCCCGGCTGCTCTTAAGAAGTCTACCCGCATCAGGAATGTGGTGCATCCTGAAGGTGATTTAGGAATTGACTAGGTAGCCCGAATTATCGCTTGGATATTCGCCGCCTTCGCTCCGATCAAGCTGAGATAATCCTGATGTTTGGCGCAAGTGAAACCCATCGCTTGATCACCAGAGCGCCACGCTGGCCAGCGAGGCCAGCACGTCAACCATCAGCTGGGACCGAACTGTCAAGCCTCTACCGGGACCGAAAACGGTTGTGTCAAATCAAACCGTTATGAATCGGGCCTGGTGGAGACAGCTTCTCTGCTGAGCGCTGCGGCATCGTCGTTCCGGGTCAACCGTCGCGGCTTGCTCTGGTCGACGGCACCGCCAGAGTGGCTGAGGTCGGTGGGGGTGCAGCGAGTCACACGCGCGCCCAGTCAGTTGGCGTACCCGCCATCGTGGCTGACTTTCGTCGGCTGAGGCTCAAGCGGGCCTCATCGAACCCGTCGCCGTCAGTCGAGCGCGGCACCGAAGCTGATCAAGTCTGGGCCTTTATTGGGCTCCGTGCCAGACCCATGCCAGATACTGCGGGGAACAGCGGTCACCCCACCCGAGCACGTCCTAAGGTCACGACGCTGCCCCACAACAGGTCAGCGAGCCTATCGACCCCACAGAACCCGAGCTTCCCAAGCTGATGGCCCTGCCGTTCGTCCGGGCTGCGGCGCTGGGGCGCCGGTCCCGGACGAGCGGCAGGGCAACAGACCGCCGAGGAGCGGTTCAAGCCGCAGGCGCTTCCCGGGGAGGGAGCAGGGGCACGTGCGTCATCGTGTCCGCCGATTCCGCGGCTAGTCCGGCCGTGATCAGCCTCGCCAGCAGCTCAGCCGCTTCAGGACGGACGGTCCCGAGCAGCACCAGCCCATCACCGAAGACGTTCACGTCGGCTTCCAGGCCGGGGAAGTCCGAGTCCAGCCCGAATAGCACGAGCTGATCAGCCAGGGCGCCAGCGCCTTGACGTGCACGGTTCCAGCCGCGGACGTAAGGCACGTCAGGCGCCAGGTTCTCCGCTCGTTTGGCTACCACTCCGCGCCGGTCGGTCATGACGTCAGGCCTTTCCCTTGTGTTCTTCGGCGACGGTCGATTCATCACCGTCGTCGTTACGGTCTCGGCCGAAGCCGCTCGCGAGTGCCAGGCGCAGGAGCTCTGCGAGACGCTCCGCCGTGGCTGGGGATACCCGGCCCAGCTCGACGAGGCCGTGCCCGAAGGCGTTCAGGTCCGCACGCAGGTAGGGGAAGTCTCTCTCCAAGCCGGCGCGAACAAGGACGTCTCGAAGTGCAGTGGTCGCGTTTCGGGCCGCGTACCAGCCGTCGCTGTCGAGGGGCGACCACGCGGCAGCGTCACGCCCGTCGGTCGGCTCAGTCGGCATCCGTACTCGTCTCCTCGGAGAGCGCGGCGACCGCCGCGTACGGCGTCGGGTACTGCTCGTCGAAGCGGTCGATCCTTGCCAGGAGTTCGGCGGAGGCGACTAGCGCGGTGGCGAGGGCGACGGGGCGCAGTGGGTTCGCTTCCGGTCGGCGTGTAGGTGCACGGAGCCACTGATAGCGGTCATCGGACAGCGGGATGGGGCCCGGTACGACGACGGCACAGTCGTGGCTCAGGTACCGGTACGGCGGTGGCGATGACGTTTCGCGTTCGAGGTAGTGCGTGAAGGTCTCGCGGCTCTGCGAGCACAGGAAGAATCCGACTCGCTGTGCCCTGCGGTCGACAACGGTCGGTCCGAAGGGCATCGCACTTCGCAGGAGGCGGTCAAACATCTCCATCCCGAGGCGCTGTTCCACGCTCACCACGTCGAAGTAGCGGCCGGTCGGCAACAGGCAAGGCATCCGAGGATCGTCTGCCCAAATCTGCCGGCACTCGGCAGGGTTGTCCGCTGCTGCCGACAGCCACTCCAGGCCCCTCCTGGTCATCCTCTGCATGTCAACTCACCTCGGTCGAGACTCGGTTGCGGCCGCAATGCCGCCCTGTGTCCAGGCTCGGGGTCGCCACCGTGGCCAGGACAGATGACGAGAGGTGACGGGGGATGACGTGTCACACGGGGACGCGTCATCCCCCCTCACGGACCAACAGCCCACGATCTCCGGTTACTTGCAGCGCGCAGCGGTGAACAGCGCGTACATTCGGTCGTGAGGCTAAAGAGTCGTGCGCCCCAGAAGTCGCACCCGTGCTCAGATGGGGAGGGAACGGTCACGTCTTCGCTGGAGCCTGTCAGCGTTCGCTTACGTCAAGCGCGTGTGGGCCGCGGCTGGAGTCAGCCGCGGTTGGTGTGCGAGTTGCGTCAGGTTGCGCTCCGCCGCGGGCATCAACTTCCGTCGGACGCCAGCGTGAAACGCCGTATCGCCAGCTGGGAGAACGGCCACAGCACGCCGGACGACTTCTACGGTCCGCTGCTGTGCGAGGCGTACGACCTCAGCGCCGCCGAGTTAGGGCTGAAGTACGAGGGCGAACGGGACACAGGGCTCTTGGACGCCAGTTACCCGGCGAGCCCCGAAGGAGCGATCAATACAGTCGGGCAGCTGTGGCGCGCCGATCTCAACCGGTACGAGCCCCTACTGCAGGCCGAGCCGTCCGAACCTGCGTGGAACGAAGCCTCGCTCCGATGGTTGGTCGCACCCGAGCCGGCCGTTCCTAGGCAGCGTCAGGACGGAATGCGTGTCGGTTTCGGCGACGTTGCGGCCATCAAGACCACCGCGGACATGTTCGCCGAGTTGGACGACCGTTTCGGAGGAGACCACGCGCGGCACGCGGCAGTCCAGTACCTCAGCACCGAGGTGACGCCGCTCCTGCGCGGGCAGTACAGCGAGCAGGTTGGGCGAGCGCTGTTCTCGACCGTGGCAGAGGCAACCCTCTTGGCGGGCTGGATGTCCTACGACGCTTGCCGCCACGGCCTGGCGCAGCGGTACTTCCTCCAGGCCCTCCGGCTGGCCCAGGACGCCAATGACCGTCGGCTTGCCGGAAGCATCCTGTCCGCCATGAGCCATCAGGCGACATTCCTCGGTCGCTACACGCAGGCCGCGACACTCGCCCGCGCCGCTCTCATGGGCATCTCTCCCGTAGCCACGCCGACGCTGCGCGCCCAATTCCACGTCATGGAGGCCCGCGCTCTTGCTCGGACTGGTGACGTAGGAGCCTGCGAGGCCGCATTGAGTGCGGCCACACGAGCGTTGGAGAGCCGGAACAGCGACGACGAGCCCGAATGGATCAGCTACTTCGACGAGACCGAGCTTGCGGCTGAAGCTGCCCACTGCTTCCGCGACGTCAACAGCGCCCGGCAGGCTGTCGCCCACGCCGAAAACGCCATGAGCGGCAATCACGTACGAAGCGACTTCTTCGCGACGATGGTTCTTGCCGACGCCCACCTACGCGCCGGAGACGTCGAGGAGGCTTGCAGCGTGGCGCTCGATGCTCTCGACCTGGGCGAGCAACTCAAGTCGGCCCGCTGCGTCAGTTACCTGGCCGAGTTCCGGCAGAATCTTGCGGGGGTCGGCAAGAACAAGGACGTACAAGCCTTCACCGATCAGGTCAGAGAGCACAGGCTGTGGATCGCCTCTGGTGATCACCTGGGTTCCTGAGAGGCCCGGTCAGAACGGCCCCCATTCGTCTCGACCCTCCCCAGTGCGGAGGGACCGAACTCGCCGGGCGAACTCCGCCGCAGCCCTGGCACTACTCGTCACCTGGTGGCCGAGCCAGGCAACCATCATCAGTTCACGCAGGTCTGCGAGGGTCTCGTACCCGGGCCAGTTCATCAGGTCGAAGCCGTACCGGTGCACGAACTCTGCGTACTCCGCCTTGGTGTGCCAGGCGTACCGCTCGTAGAACATCGCCGTCTGGACCAGGTCCCACTCGCGTGGAGCGAGAACGAAGCCGTCCAAGTCGATGAGCACCGCGTGCCCGTCGCGGTGGCGGAGGATGTTCCCGATGCTGGCATCACCGTGGATCATGCCGAAGGGCAGAACGAAGTCCAGGCGGTCGTATTCCTTGCCGAGTCTCGCCGCTCGCTCGTCCAGGAACGTCCGGTCCTCCGCCGAGATACCGTCCAGTCCTTCGAGGGACGCCGCCACCTTGGCGAGAGGGTCGAAGTACGGCAGGCGCAGCGACCCAGGTTCTTCGAGCCAGTGCAGGCGGCGGAGAAGATCGGCGAGTTCCTCGACCGTCCCGTACTCCTCGCGCTCTTGGACGCTCTCCCAGAAGGTCACCACAAAGCCGTCGACGACGAGCGGTTGGGCGACCGACGCCAGCACGCGCATGGCCGGGAAGTCCTGCGTCTGAAGCCACCGTGCCACGCTCACGGCCCGTTCCATCTCGCCGAGCACCGCCGGATCACGCGCGATGCGGACGATGATCGGTAACGACTCCAAGCGATAGACCGCGTTCGAGCCGAGTCGCAGCAACTCGGCGCCACGGGAGTCGAGTTGAACCGTCGCGCATGCTTCCCGGAGGATCGACTCCAGGCCCTCCGCCGTGAACTCCGTGCCGCCGCTGTCAGGTGCCCCGCTGCTGCCCGAGATCATGCCTCGACCATACGGGCCAGGCCGACCACCCGACAGGCCACCCACGTAATAGGGGCGTAATGACCTTGGTCGACGAAGATCACGACCACCCCTCCCCCCGCAGGTCAGCACCCCAAAAGGGCAACGGTCTCACCTGGGCTCCGGAGCCGTGTGCGCAGGTTCGAATCCTGCCGGGGGCACTCGCCAGTCAGAGACCCAGAACTATGGTCTGACCAGGGCGGATGCCGACAGAAAAGGGCGGGAGTCAGTCTCACTGACTCCCGCCCTTTCTCACTCTCTCTCACGGTTCACGTGTGAGGGGCGTGTGAGCCACACGCGGGCCGATGCGCTGCCGTCCCTGCCTCGTGGCCCTTCGATCTGCCTTCACGCGTCCCATGTTGGGCATGACACCCACACAACGGCGACGTACGACCCAGGCCGCTGGCTCCACCCCCGCCGACACCACTGCGCTGACGCCTCCTTGAGCGCGGCACCTTCGTCGCCGACCTCCTCCTGAGTAACCTCAAGCCGCCCGCCCTGCGTCTGTGCATTGAAAGGCTCACGCCATTGGGAGTCACTGACACGCATTGGATGAAATGCGGGGTCCTCGCCACCGTGGTCGCTACGCTAATCGCATTATTGACATGGCTCGGCATCCAGCAGCCATTTAGCTCAAAGTCGAAATCGACAGGAACGGGGCCTTCAACATCAAGCCCCCGACCGAATATCACACATTGGTCAACATACAATGACGGGGTGCTTGTTTACCTCAGTGTCAGTTACGACGACCCAGGCGCAGATGTAAGGGGATTCGGATTTAAAGGCGTCAATGGATCTGGCTGGGCAGAGGAGACACATGACTTCTCCAACCCTTCATATGGAAAGGTGAGTCCCGGGCGAGTCGATTATCCATTCAATCAAGGCTGCGGCACATCGAGTCAATATGAATCGGACGTCAAGTTTTGGATCTATACAGATGACAATCAAAAGGATTCCATCATCACACATTTGAAATGTTAGCCGGTGATGGTCGCAGTAGATGTCAGCAATCTCCCCAGTAGAGTACAGACCGTGGGGCGAACAGTCCCTGACCAACTGGTCTTTTCGGTCCAGGCCAGCGCGCAGACGAGCGCGCCCACCGTTGATCATCGAGACTTACATGAAGCACCAGGCGAAAGGGGCGGGAGTCAGGTTCACAACTCCCGCCCTTTCCAGCACTCAGACTTTCCCGCTGCCTGAATCCCACCCCATGGTCTTTTCGATCTTCTTGTTGTTCTCTTCCTCCCTGTCGTCAATCACGCCTGCGTAGCGGCGGTGGATCACCTCCGGCGAGTTGCCGGCGCGCCGAGCCACCTCGGCTACGGGGAGACCTGCGCGGAGCCAGTTCGTGATGCACGTGGCCCGGAGGTGGTAGGGCTTCCGGGCCAAGGGCGAGTCCACCTTGTCCGGCGGAAGCGCCAGCGGTCTGGCTTCCCGCCACACCCGCCAGTAGCTGGAGGTGCCGAACGCGACTGAGGCCGGACACGGACCGCAACGTGGGTGTTGCAACTGGCAGCCCTAAGACCGACCAAGCTTCCGGGGCTCGGGGCGTCGACCCTGTGTGCGAGACGGTCGTCGACAAGGCGAGCAGCGTGGCTGAGGATCTGCTGCGTGACTGATGATGAACTCGTTCTGGCCGTCCGTGCCCACGTTGCCGGCCGGGGGCTGCCCGGCCCGGCATCTGTGAAGGATGTCGCCGGGTTCGAGCAACTGGTGGGGCACCCGATGCCCGACTTGCTGAAGAGGATGTACCTCGAGGTCGCCAACGGTGGCTTCGGCCCGAAGAAGGCGCTGTCTCTGACTGACACCGGCCACTGGTTCAGCGACCGGGCCGACCTTGCGATGGCCTACCAGGACTTCGCCGCCGATCCCGGATACCCTCCCCCGCCGGGGATCGTTCCGCTCATGGACCGCGGTTGCGCCATGTGGACGCTGATCGACTTCCGCACCGCGGACGGGCAGATGTGGGACTGGGATCCCAACCTCTGCTGCCTCTCCCACGCCCTTGCCCCGCTGGAACGATCGCTGGCCCATTGGCTCACCGATTGGCTGCGCGGCGTGATGCCCGATGGACCCTACCCACAGCGCGAACTGTCCAGCCGGGATTGCCCCAACCGGTGACATCCGGGACGGGTACGCCGTCTCGCTTCCTTCACATGCGACGCCGTTGACGCGCAATGCCGCCCTGTGTCCAGGCTCGGGGTCGCCACAGGGGCGAGCCCGGTCCCCGAGGAGGAGTCAGAACCTCGTATGGCGGCGCCCTGATCCGTGGTGGTCTCAGTCGGTGTCGCTGGTGGGAGCGTCCTGCCAGCCGGACAGGGTCAGCTCGTCGTCGCGGAAGGACCATACCGGGGGCTGTCCGGGCGGCGGTCCGTTCAGGATCCGTAGCTGATGGGGCCGGTATTCGTCGCGGGTCTCCTCCACTCTGAAGCCCGCCGAGGTGAGGACCGCGGACATCGCGTGCATCAGCGCGACCCCCACCGCGCTGGAATGCGCCAGGACCGGTTCGTTCAACTGCTTCAGCCTGAACGCCCGGCTCGCGCAGGCCCGCAGGCGAGAGCTCGGCTGCCAGGCCACATATACGCCGCCTGCCGCGTCGGCACCGTCGTCGATGTCCACTTCGGCGCCGCCGGTCAGGGCCGGGTCCAGGCCGGGGGCGATCACGGGCAAGCCCGCGGCCGCAAGTTCGTTGCGGACCTTGCAGGCGAGTGCCTCCAGGGCTGCGGATTCTTCAGCGCTGACTCGTTCGAACACTCGGTCAATCTAGACGGCGCGGGCAAGGAACTCTCTGAGCGCTGATACCTCGAACGCTGCTGTCCGGCCGGGAGTCATGTCGAAGTCGTCCCCGCGCTCCCGGCCGAGGGGGGCTTCGCCGAGCCGCCGCGTCCTCGACCGCGGTCGCAAGCAATGGGCTGGTCAGGCCGGGCATGTCGGTCGTGGCTGGTACGCATGCCGGCATGGCTGCACATGATGGCGTGAGTGATGACGAGATCATCCGCAGGATTCGGCAGCAGGATGCGGCTGGTGACCAGAGGATCCATCTCGAAGTAGCCGACGGGGGGTCTGCCGTTGGGGGGAAGCGCTGTCTCGGCTGAGGGCTCCCGCTGTCCCGTGAAGGCTTTGGTTTTTCTTTTGGGTGGCTTGGTCAGGTGCAGCTTCCTTCTTTGGGCTGCCATGTCCGCGGCGCGCCTACCATTGGCCGACTTCGGTGGGCGGTGGGGGAGTTGATGAGGGTGCGGCGGACGTCGCTCGGGTTTGTCGGGGTGGCTGTGCTGGTGCCGCTGGTTGTGTCCGCGGCTTCCGCTCGGGCGGCTTCGGGGTCGTTGGCCGTCACCACGCTGGGACGGGGTGGTGAGAAGGTCTCTACGACGATCACCGTTGTCGCCGTGCCGTCCGGGCGGACGTACAGCGTCGCGTCCGGGAAGCGGATCAGCCTGCCTTCGGGACGGTACGTCGCGATGACCGACATCTGGGAGCACGGCTCCGAGGGGCTGGGGACCGACACCGTGGGCGCGAAGGTCGTACAGGTGTCGGGCAGTTCCTCGGTGACGCTCGACGCCCGTGAGGGCAAGGCCGTCAAGGTGTCGCTCGATACGCCCGCCGATGTGACGGAGCCTGCGCGGATCAGCGCGCAGGTATGTGTCGCCGGTGTCGGCGACATGCCCTCCGCCTTCAGTGCGGGCGGATGGAACGACGAGGGAGCCATCTACGCCATCCCGAACTCCTCCAAGCTGCTGCGGTTCGGGTATCTGGCGCGGTGGTCGGGGAACGACACTTACGTCGCCGTGAAGAACAGCACCGGCATTCCGGCCGCGCCCGGGGGGACGTTCCAGCGGTCGAAGCTGGCGACGGTCCGCCTCGTCGTGCGCAGCGGTACGCAGATGGGCCCCCAGGACTACACCGCGATCGAGGCAGCGCCCAAGACCGACGACTGCACCACCGGTCTGCGGGCCGACGTCCGCAATGACGAGGCGCCGTACGACGCGACCCTCCATGTGACGCCCGGGACCTGGCAGTCCAGCGACGGCGTCCACGCGAGCGACGGCGAGAACGTGGGCGTCGCGCTCCCCAAAGTCAGGACGCTGACGGCAGGGCAGAGCCTCACTCAGTCCTTCGGACGCGCCGTGTGGAGTCCGGTGCACTATCTGCCGATGGTCGGGGAGAAGTCCATCACCTTTCTTCCGGACGGTCTGATCGGCGATCCCGATGTCGGAGTGGACGGGGCCGATCCCACCAAGGAGACCGTGGTCCTGGCCAAGGGAAGTGCCGTCCTCAAGAAGCAGACGCTGACCAACTGGGGCACCGGAGATGCCGAGTTCTCCGCCCCGGCCCGCTCGGTCGGCTGGTACCGCCTCACCGTTGACGCCCATCGATACCGTCCGGGCATCACCTTCCCCGCCGGCATGCTCTCCTCGCGTGCCACCCTCGACTGGTACTTCAAGGCCGACCCGGCCAAGTCGACGGTCGCGCCCGTCTTCCTGACCCGGTTCCTGCCGGTCGGATTGAACAGCCGCAACCAGGCCGCGACCAACGGCACCACCACGGTCGATGTGAGTGCCGGGCGTGGCTCCCAGGGGCCCGGTCCGAAGTTCACCGAGGTGACCGCCAAGTCGGTACGGGTCTGGTCGTCCGCCGACGGCGGCAAGACCTGGAAGGCGGCGACCGTCGAGCGCTCCGGGTCGATCTGGCGGGCGTCCGTCCGCAACCCGGCCTCCGGTGCCGTCGCCCTGCGCTCCGAGGTGACCGACTCCGCCGGGGACCGGTCGGTGGAGACGGTGTATCGGGCGTACGCCATCGGCTGAGGCGACCGGGGCCGCCGAGCCGGTGCGAGCCGGCCGACCCCGCCAAGCCCCCAAGCCCGCCGAGCCGGCCGAACCCCCCAAGCCGGCCGAACCCGCCATGCCCCCCCCAAGCCGGCCGAACCCGCCAAGCCACCCCAAGCCCCCCAAGCCGGCCGAGCCCGCCGAATCCGCCCAAGTCCTGACGCATGCCCGGCTTCCCCCAGGTTTTGCCCCGGCATTACCGACCCATGACCGCCCGCCTACAGGACTGTAGTCATGATGGTCCGCGTCTTGGTTAGGTATGCCTACGCTAAGGGGCCGCGGTCCCCGGTGGAGGCCGGCCGTGGAGGGCCGTATGTGGGATGACGCGTTTCCGAGCTTCCTGATCGGACTGCGGGAGGGACTCGAAGCCGGACTCATCGTCTCCATTCTCGTCGCGACCCTCGTCAAGGCCGACGCCCGCTCACGGCTCCCCCAGGTGTGGACCGGTGTGCTCGCGGCGATCGCGCTCGCGGCGAGCTTCGGTGCGGTGCTCACCTTCACCGCCGCGTCCCTGTCGGCCACCGCTCAGGAGGCCTTCGGCGGCGCCCTCAGTGTGATCGCGGTCGCGTTCGTCACCGCGATGGTGTTCTGGATGCGCCGTTCGGCCCGGAGTCTGTCCGGGGAGATCAAGGAGAAGGTGACCGGCGCCCTGGCCATGGGCTCGGGCGTACTGGTCCTCACCTCGTTCCTCGCCGTCGGCCGCGAGGGCCTGGAGACCGCGCTGTTCCTGTGGACCACCGCCCAGGCGGCGGGCGAGTCCGCCGGGCCGATGGTCGGCGCCGGCATCGGCCTGGTGCTGTCGGCCGTGCTGTGCTGGGGGCTGTACCGACGGGTCCTGCGGATCAACCTGACCAAGTTCTTCACCGCCACCGGCATCGTCCTGATCGTGATCGCCGCCGGTGTCCTCGGGTACGGGCTCCGCGATCTCCAGGAAGGCGGCGTCCTGCCCGGCAACGCCGCCTACGCCGTCGACCTCGGCGGCAGCGTCGACGCCGGCTCCTGGTACAGCACCCTGATCCAGGGCGTCCTCAACCTGACGCCGACCATGACCTGGCTCCAGATCGTCGCCTACGTCGCCTATCTCGTCGTAGTCATGTCGCTCTTCGTGCGTGGCGTGCGGGCCACCGCGCCGAGGCCCGCCCCCGACAAGCCGGAAAAGGCCGCGCCCCCCGCCTCGGACCGGCAGGAGACGACAACCGCGCCCGCTCCCTCGGCCCCTGCGCGGCACCGCCCCGCCTGGGTCGTTCCCGTCGCGGTCGTCACCGTTCCTGCGCTGCTCGCGGGGCTCGCCGTCGCCTTCGGGCGGCCCAAGCCCGCGAGCGCCCAGACCGTCGCCGTGTCGGAGAAGGAGTGCGGGGCCGGATTCACCGCGCCCAAGCCCGGCCGGCAGACCTTCCAGATGCGCAACACCGGCGACAAGACCTCCGAGGTGTATCTGATCGACCCGGCGACCAACGCCGTCTACGGGGAGGTCGAGGGGCTGGCTCCCGGTACCACCCGGGCCCTGGTCGCCACCGTCGCCGGGGGTACGTACGCGTGGCGGTGCGTGCCCAGCGGCGGGGCCGCCGTCACCTCCAAGGCCGTCCGTGTCAGCGGTGGGGGCGGCGGCGCCCAGGCGGTCGTTCCCGTGTCGGAGAAGGATCTGGCCGGACCGCTGAAGCAGTATCGGGCCTACGTCGACCAGGGACTGGCCACTCTCGTCGCGCAGACCCGCGCCCTCGCCGGGGACATCCGGGGCGGCCGTCTCGGCAAGGCCCGTACCGACTGGCTCACCGCGCACCTCAGCTACTCCTCCCTCGGCGCCGCCTACGGCACCTTCGAGGACTTCGACAAGAAGATCAACGGCCGGGCGGACGGTCTGCCGGGCGGCGTGCACGACAAGGACTTCGCCGGGTTCCATCGCGTCGAGTACGGCCTGTGGCACGGGGAGTCGGCGACGAGCCTGAAGGGCCCGGCCCAGCAGCTCGTCATCGCGGTCGCCGGGCTCCAAAAGGCCTTTCCCACCCAGGACTTCGACCCGTCCGACCTGCCGCTGCGCGCTCACGAGATCCTGGAGAACACCCTCCAGTTCGAGCTGACCGGGGACACGGACGAGGGCAGCGGAACGAACCTCGCCACCGCCGACGCCAACCTCGCGGGCACCCGCGAGCTGCTCACCGTACTCAGGCCGCTGCTGACCACCCGCGCGCCGAAGCTGCTGCCGACCGTCGACGCGGACGTCTCCCGGCTGCAGAAACTCCTCGACGCCGAACATCACGGCGCCGAAAGCGCCGACAGCACTGGCACCACCGGCTGGACCCCGGTCGACCAGCTCGACGCCACCACCCGGGCGCGGGTCGACGGAGCCACCGGGCAGCTCCTGGAGGACCTGTCCCCCATCCCGGACCTCCTGGAGATCAGGAAGGCCGCCTGATGGGTTCCGCCGAACACCCTTCGCCCACGCCCACGCCCACGCCCGCGCCGGCCCAAGACCAAGCCCCAGCCCCAGCCCCAACCTCAGCCCCCGCCCCGCCCGAAGGGACCACCCCCATGCAGTCCGCCGATTCCCCCGCCCCGCAGGGCCGTTGCCCGGTCGGTGCCGGTCGTCGTTCCTTCGTGAGGACGGCCCTCGGTGCCGGGGCCGCCGGTGCGGTGCTGGCCGGCGGTGGACTCGTGCTCGCCGAGAGCGGTGACGGTACGGCGCGGGCCGCCACGGGGGCCTCCGGAACCACGGGGACCACGGGGACGGTGAACGCCGCCAAGATCCCCTTCCACGGCGTCCACCAGGCCGGCATCCTCACCCCCACCCCGGCCGCCGCCACCTTCGTCTCCTTCACCGTCATCGCCGAGAACCGCGCGGAACTCACCGACCTGCTGAGGACGATCACCGAACGGGCCCGCTTCCTGACCTCCGGCGGTACGCCCGCCGACCTCGGCGTCGGTGCCCCGCCCTCCGACAACGGCATCCTCGGCCCGACCGTCCCCGCCGACGGCCTCACGGTCACCGTGGGAGTGGGTGCCTCGCTCTTCGACGACCGGTACGGCCTCGCGAAGGCCAGGCCCCGCCGTCTCACCCCGATGCGGACCTTCCCCAACGACAACCTCAGGCCCGCCGAGTGCCACGGCGACCTCTCCCTGCAGATCTGCGCCGACCGTCAGGACACCGTCCTGCACGCGCTGCGCGACATCGCCAAGCACACCCGGGGCGCCCTGCAGATCAAGTGGCGTATCGACGGTTTCCAGAACGCCCCGCGTCCCACCGGCGCCCAGCGCAACCTGCTCGGCTTCAAGGACGGCATCGCCAACCCGGACGTGTCCTCGGCCCGTGAGACCGACCGGCTGATCTGGGTGGGGGACGGCGACGGTGAACCCGCCTGGGCGAAGGGCGGCAGCTACCAGGTGATCCGGATCATCCGGATGCTGGTGGAGTTCTGGGACCGGGTCTCGCTGAGCGAGCAGGAGCTGATGTTCGGCCGCCGCAAGGACACCGGCGCGCCGCTGGACGGCGCCAGGGAGACCGACATCCCCCAGTACGCCAAGGACCCGCACGGCACCGCGATCCCGCTCGACGCCCATATCCGCCTCGCCAACCCGCGCACCGCCCCGACCGACAACACCCGTATCCTGCGCCGGGGTTACAACTACGACCGCGGGATCGACGACGTCGGCAACCTCGACATGGGCCTGGTGTTCTGCTGCTACCAGCAGGACGTCAAGCGGCAGTTCGAGGCCACCCAGACCCGGCTCATCGACGAACCCCTCGTCGACTACATCTCTCCGACCGGCGGCGGCTACTTCTTCGCCCTGCCGGGAGTACGGGACACCAAGGACTGGTTCGGCCGCGGACTGCTCACCGCCTGAGCCGACCCGAACCGACACATTCTTGTGCCCTTCTCACCTCCCTCTGGCGAACCCGGCGCGCACATCTCCCCTCTACATGTTGTAGTAGCCGTAAGCGGAGGAGTGGGACATGGACGTGCATACCGTCGGTGCCAGGGTCCGCCGGCGGGAGCTGCCGCCGTCGGCCGCCGTCCGGGCCCCGACCGGCCAGAACGGCGACTCGCCCCAGCAGTGGCACCGCGGCATGACGCTGATCGCCACGATCAGCCTGTTCATCGGCACCCGTGACGCCTGGACCCGGGCGATGCTCGTCCACCCGCCGGTCGCCGGGGTCATCTCCGCCTGTTACGCGGGGATCCTGGTGTGCGGGGTGCTCGCCCTGGCTGTCCGCGGCAGGCGGGCCCTCGTCCGGGTGGACGCGGCGGTGCTCGTCCTCGCCGTGGCCCTGGTGCTCTGCGCGTTCTGGCTGAACCACATCGGCACCGACGAGGGCGTGCTGACCGAGCAGGCGGCGAGCGAGATCACGCACGGCCATGCCATCTACGGACAGCCCTGGCCCTGGCTGTTCGGCACCGCCGACTCCGGCCTCACCAAGACGATGTCCGGCGGCGCCGACTACACGTACGGCTATCCCCCGCTGACCGCCCTGCTGGCCGCGCCGGTCCACGCCCTGCTGCACACCCCCGCGGCCGCCACCCTGGTCACCACGGGCGCGCTGCTCGCCGGCACGGTCGCGCTGTGGCTGCTGCTGCCCGTTCCCTGGCGGTCGGCGGCCACCGCCGTGTGCCTCGGCTTCGGCATCCTGCCGGGGTACGCCCGCTCCGGCTACCCGTCGATCGTCGCCCTGGCGCTGCTGGTGCCGGTGGTGGTCCGCTGGCCGGCCACCGGCGCGGGCGGACGGCTGGGGCGGAGCGGAGTGCTGCGGGCGGTGTGCCTGGGCGCCGCCTGTGCCGCACAGCAACTGGCCTGGTTCCTGGCGCCGTTCCTGCTGATCGGCCTGTACGCGGTACGGCGCGGCGAGCTCGGCGCCCGTCCGGCGGCGGCCGTACTCGCCCGCTTCACCGGCGTCGCGGCCCTGACCTGGGCCGCCGTCAACGCCTACTTCGCCGCCCAGGGCTTCTCCGCCTGGCTGCACGGACTGCTGCTGCCCCTCACCCAGAAGGCGATCCTGCACGGCCAGGGCCTGATGGGCATCTCCTACTACTTCACCGCAGGCAGCAGCCGCCTGGACTACTACTCGTACGCCAGTCAGCTGCTCCTCGTCGGTCTGCTGGCCGCGACGTTCCTCTTCGTCCGCCGTCTGGGCCCGGCCCTGACCGTCCTGCCCTGGCTGTCCTTCTACCTCGCCACCCGGTCCCAGGACGGCTACTTCCTGATGATGACCCCGCTGTGGCTGGCGGCCGCGGCGACGGTCCCCGCCTCGTCCCTGGCGCGGGCCTGGCAGCCCCGCATCCCCGGTCTCACCGGGCGCCCCGCCAAGGCCGCGCTGGCCGTGGCGCTGCTGGTGCCCGCTCTCCTGTGCACGGTCGTCGCCGCCGGCAGCGCACCACCCCTGCGCATGGCCCTCACCCCCCGTTTCACCGGCGGGTCGCACCCGTCCGTCACCTCGGTCACGGTCCGCGCGGCCAACACCACCGGGACCGCCCTCAGCCCGCACTTCGCGAGCCGTCTCGGGCAGGGCGCCTCCGACTGGTGGACCATCACGGCGGGCCCCGCCACCCTCGCCCCGCACGGCACGGCCGTGTACGTCGTCCGGCCGGAGGGCGGCCACCACGCGCTGCCCTCCTCCCGGCGCGAGCACATGTACCTCATCGCCGTCACCGGGACGCCCATGACGATCAGCACCGCGCCCGTCGAGGCACCCGCGCCGCAGGGTTCGTAGAAGAGACAGTCCGCCTCAGTCCGCCTCAGTCCGCCTCAGTCCGCCTCAGTCCGCGTTGGGCCGGGCCAGGCCGTGGTCGTAGGCGAAGATCACCGCCTGGATGCGGTCGCGGGCGCCGATCTTGGCGAGGACCCGGCCGACGTGGGTCTTGACGGTGGACTCGGAGAGGACGAAGCGGGTGGCGATCTCGCCGTTGGTCCAGCCCTTGCCGATGGCGACGAGGATCTCGCGTTCGCGGTCGGTGAGGGAGGCGAGGGCCGGGTCCTCGGGGGCGTCGCCGCGCTGGGCGGGGACGTACTGGGCGAACTCGTCCAGGAGGCGGCGGGTGAGGGCGGGGGCGATGACCGCGTCGCCGGCGGCGACCGCGCGGATGCCGGCCAGGAGTTCCTCGGGGCGCGCGTCCTTGAGGAGGAAGCCGCTGGCACCGGCCCGGATGGCGGCGTGGACGTACTCGTCGAGGTCGAAGGTGGTGAGCACGAGGATGCGGGAGCGGTCGCCGGCCGCGACGATCCGGCGGGTGGCCTCGATGCCGTCCATGCCGGGCATACGGACGTCCATCAGGACCACGTCAGGGCGGAGTTCGGCGGCCTTGCGGACGGCCTCGGCGCCGTGCGCGGCCTCGCCCAGGACCTCGGTCTCCGGTACGGAGTCCAGCAGCATCCGGAAGCCGTAGCGCTGGAGCGGCTGGTCGTCGACGATGAGCACCGTCGTCACCGGGCGCCCTCCTCGGGGGTGAGGTCGAGGACGGCCTCCACGCTCCAGCCGCCGCCGGCCGCCGGTCCCGCGCTGACCGTGCCGCCGTACAGGGCCGCTCGTTCCCGCATCCCCACCAGGCCGTGTCCTTCCTCGTTCGGTGGTCCGGGCGGTGCGGCCGGACCGTCGTCCTGGACCCGGATGGTCAGCCGGCCGTCCTCGGCCAAGAGCGCCAGACGGACCCGGGTGTCGCTGTCGGCGTGCTTCAGGGTGTTGGTGAGGGCTTCCTGGACGATGCGGTACACCGTCAGCTGCACTCCGCCGTCCAGGGCGTCGACCTCGCCGGAGGTCCGGTAGACCACCTCCAGTCCGGCCGCGCGGACCTTGGCGCACAGCGCCTCGACGTCCGCGATGCCTGGCTGGGGGCTGAGTTCGGGCCCGCTGCGGGGCCCGTCCGCCGGCTCGCGCAGCACGCCGAGCACGCGCCGCAGCTCACCGAGGGCCTGCCGGCCGGTGTCGCCGATGAGCTGGAGCGCCTCCTTGCCGCGTTCGGGGGCGATGTCGGTGGCGTAGGCCCCGGCGTCGGCGAGCGTGATGATGACGGACAGGTTGTGGCCGACGATGTCGTGCATCTCGCGGGCGACCCGGGTGCGTTCGGTGGCCGCGGCCAGTCTGCTGCGCTGGTCGCGCTCGACCTCCAGGCGCGCGGCCCGCTCGCGCAGCCCGGCGAGCTGGGCCCGGCGGATGCGGATCATCAGACCGAGCGCGAGGGCCGCGGTCGCCGTGCTGAGCAGGAAGAACAGCGCGTCCCAGACGGACATGGCCGGGGAGACCCGGACGGCGACCAGCGTCAGGGCGCCCGCCATGGCGGCGCAGGCCCATGCCAGCTGCCGCAGCCGCCCGTGCAGGGCCAGGCTGTAGAGGGCGATGAGCAGGGCGACGTCGGCGCGCAGCACGGCGTTCAGGGACCACTGGAGGACGAACACCGCCGTGACGGCGGCGAAGGCCGCGAGGGGCCGGCGGCGCCGCCACAGGAGGGGGAGCACGAGTCCCGCCTGCAGCGCCAGCATGCCCGCGAGGGGCAGCTGGGTGAAGGTGAGCCGGAACCGGCGCGGGCCGTCGCCGTCGCCCCCGCCGTGGTGGAGCAGGTCGGGCAGGCAGAACATCAGGAAGACGAGGAGTACGACCGCGGTGTCCAGGACCCATGGACGCGTCCGGTCGGCATGCCGCAGCCGCTGGCCGCCCCGGGACAGACGGGCGACCAGCGGACCCATTCCGCTGAGGTCGTCGGTGGCTACGGCGTTCACGGACGTCACGCTGCCATGGTGCGGGACTCAGACGTCGCTGCGGGTGAGCCGGTAGGCCGCGCCCGCCAGCGCCAGGGCCGTCCAGCACAGGAAGACCAGCAGTCCGGCGCCCGGCGAGAGGGTGGTGGAGTCGTGGGTGAGGGCGAACATCGACTCCCCCGCGTTGGACGGCAGATAGGGGCTGATGTCGTCCTGCCAGGAGCTCGGCAGCAGCGAGATCAGGCCCGGGATCAGCATCAGGGTGGCCACCAGCACGGAGATCCCGCCGGCCACCGACCGCAGCAGCGCGCCGAGCGCGGCGCCGATGACTCCGACGAGGCCCAGGTAGAGCCCGGCGCCGAGGAGGCTGCGCACCACGCCCGCGTGCGAGAGGTTCATGGCGGCGGGCGTGCCGGAGACGATCCCGCTGCCGATCAGGAAGGCGACGAACGCGCCGACCGTCCCCACCACCAGCGCGACCAGCCCGAACACGGCCGCCTTGGACCACAGCACGGGGAGCCTGCGGGGCACGGCCGCGAGGGTGGAGCGGATCATGCCGGTCGAGTACTCGCCCGCCGTGACCAGCACGCCGAGCACGCCCAGGGCCAGCTGGGCGAAGTTCGTCCCGAAGAGGGAGAGGCTGACGGCCGTGGAGGAGGCGAAGTCCCGGTCCATACGGCCGGAGTTGATGCCGGACTTGTAGCGGCTGGCGGCGATGAGACCGAAGGCGACCAGGAACAGCAGCCCCAGGCCCAGGGTGATCCAGGTCGAGCGCAGGGACCACAGCTTGGCCCACTCCGAGGCGAGGACACGCCGTCCGGTGACCCGGTAGGCGGGCCGGGCGGGGGCGGTCCTGGGTTCCTCCGCGGTCGCGGTGAGGGTGGTGCTCATGCGGACCTCCCGAGGGTCTCGGTCATGGCCCCGGTCCCGCCCTGGGGCTCGGTGGTGGTCGTGGCCGTGGACCCGTGGTACTCCACGGCATCCCTGGTCAGGTCCATGAACGCCTCCTCCAACGACACGGTCCGGGTGCTCAGTTCGAACAGCGCGATCCCGTGCTCGGCCGCCGCCAGCCCGATCTCCCGGGCGGTCAGGCCGGTCACCTGCAGCTCCTCGGAGCCGATACGGCCGGTGATGTCGACGCCTGGTCCGGCCAGTACGTCCCTCAGCCGCGCCGGGTCCTGGGTGGCCACGTCGACCGTGTCGCCGCCGGCCTCCCGGATGAGTTCGCCCACGGTGGTGTCGGCGAGCAGCCGCCCGCGGCCCACGACGATGAGGTGGTCCGCCACCAGGGCCATCTCGCTCATGAGATGGGAGGAGACGAAGACGGTCCGTCCTTCCTCGGCGAGCGCCTTGAGCAGGTTCCGGATCCAGAGGACGCCTTCCGGGTCCAGCCCGTTGACCGGCTCGTCCAGCATCACCGTCTGCGGATCGCCGAGCAGCGCGGCCGCGATGCCGAGCCGCTGGCCCATGCCGAGGGAGAAGGCGCCGGCCCGCTTCCGGGCCACGGTGCCCAGTCCCGCCAGCTCGATGACCTCGTCGACCCGGCGGCGCGGGATGCCATGGGTCAGGGCGAGCGCCCTGAGGTGGTTGTAGGCGGAGCGGCCCGGGTGGATGGACTTCGCCTCCAGCAGGGCGCCGACCTCCTGGAGCGGGGCCTGGTGGCGGGCGTAGTGCCGGCCGTTCACGGTGACGGTGCCGCTGGTGGGGGCGTCGAGGCCGACGATCATGCGCATGGTCGTGGACTTGCCGGCGCCGTTGGGCCCCAGAAAGCCGGTGACGGTACCCGGCTTCACGACGAACTCCAGCCCGTCGACGGCCGTCTTCTCGCCGTACCTCTTGGTCAACTGCCGTGCGTCGATCATGCGCGCCCTTCCTGTCGGCCTCCGGCGCCCGTCACTTCCCCCGTCGACGCCGCTACGGCAACGCTATGAGCGGGACCGGCCCGAGCCGTGGTACCGGAAGGCCGAAGTGGGGCGGGGGTGTAGTACCGGGGTACTACGGGAGTGGGGGCGGGGCCCAGTTCTGGACGGCCGAATGGTCAGGGCTCGCCCGAAGACCGCCCGGTCCGCGCCCCACGCGGCCGTTCGGCGGTCTCGGACGCCTCGTCCCGGACGGGCGCGTAGGCGTAGCCGCGGCCCGCGGGGTGCCGTACGAGCATGCTCTTGTCGTACGGGCGCGACAGGATCGTCAGCACGGTCGTGTGGGCGAGATCCCCGGGCAGTCGCTGCTGGACCTGCCGTGCGGTCAGTGGCTCGTCGGCGGCCCACAGCGCGGCGAGGACACCGCTCTCCAGCTCCCCGCGCGCCCTGCGGCCGCCCGCCCCACCCCGGCCGTACGGCGACCGCGCGCCGAAATCAGGCCGTGCGTTTGCGGGAGGGCGTCTTCTTGGCTGTCGTGGACTTCTTCGCGGCCGTCTTTCCCGCGGTGGTCTTCTTCGCGGTCGACTTCTTCGCGGTCGCCGTCGTCTTCGCGGAGGCCGTGGACTTCTTGGCGGCCGTCGTCTTCTTCGCCGTGGACGCCGTGGACGTCGACTTCCTGCCCGACGCCGGCTTCGGGGCCGCCCGAGCCGACTTTCGCGGTGAGAGGCTTCTGACCTCGGCCTTCTCCTTGGCCTGCGCCGGCTGCTCCGTCTCCTCGCCGCGCGACTCCTTCGCCGCCTGCACGCTCTTCTCCAGGGCCGCCATCAGGTCGAGCACCTTGCCGCCCCGGGCCGGTTCCGGGGATTCCGGCGGGGCCTCGCCCGCCGCCTTGGCGGCGACGACCTCCTCCAGGGCCTCGCGGTACTCGTCGTGGAGTTCGTCGAGGTCGATCTCGCCCAGGGTGTCCATCAGGGCGTCGGCGAGGTCGAGCTCCTTGTCGTTGACCGTGACCTTCGTGTCGGGGGCCAGTCCCTCGGGCGCCCGTACCTCGTCCGGCCAGAGAAGACCGTGCATGGCGATGGCGTCCTCCACCACCCGCAGCATCCCGAGCCGTTCCTTCCCCCGGAGCGCGAACTTCGCGATCGCCACCTTGTTGCTGCGTTTGAGCGCCTCACGCAACAGGGTGTACGGCTTCGCCGCCGGGGCGCCCCCCGCCGCCAGGTAGTACGCCGCGTCCATCTGGAGCGGGTCGATCCGGTCCGCCGGGACGAAGGCGACGATCTCGATCGTCTTGGCCGTGGGGAGCGGGAGATGGGACAGGTCCTCGTCCGTGATCGGGATGATCGTGCCGTCGGCGTCCTCGTACCCCTTGCCGATCTCGGCCGTCGTGACCTCCTTGTCCTCCAGGTCGCAGAACTTGCGGTACCGGATGCGGCCGCCGTCCTCCGTGTGGATCTGACGGAAGGAGATCGAGTGGCTCTCCGTCGCGTTGACCAGCTTGACCGGGATGCTGACCAGGCCGAAGGAGATGGCCCCGTTCCATATGGATCTCACCATCGGCGCCCTTTCGGTGGTTTTGCGGCAGTACGTCACTATTCGCGTGAGATTCTCATCGTATGACGCCCATCACAGAGGTGGAGGGGAGGCGGCTCGCCCTCAGCAACCTGGAGAAGGTGCTGTATCCGGGGACCGGGTTCACCAAGGGCGAGGTGCTGCACTACTACGCCACCAACGCCGACGTGATCCTGCCCCATCTGCGCGACCGGCCCGTTTCCTTCCTGCGGTATCCCGACGGACCCGACGGGCAGGTGTTCTTCACCAAGAACGTCCCTCCCGGTACGCCCGACTGGGTCACCACCGCCGAGGTGCCCCGTTCGGAGGGGCCCGCGCGGATGGTGGTGGTGCAGGATCTGGCGTCCCTGATGTGGGCCGCCAACCTCGTCACCGAGTTCCACACCCATCAGTGGGTCGCCCAGGAGCCCGGCGTCGCGGACCGGATCGTCTTCGATCTCGACCCGGGCACACCCGCCACCGTCGTCGACTGCTGCGAGGTCGCGCTGTGGCTGCGGGAGCGGCTCGCCGACGACGGGATCACCGCCTGCGCCAAGACCTCCGGGTCCAAGGGGCTGCATCTGCTCGCCGCCGTCCGGCCCACCCCGTCCGACCAGGTCAGCGACTACGCCAAACAGCTCGCCATGGAGGCCGAGCGGGCCATGCCGCGGCTCGTGCTGCACCGGATGACCAGGAGCCTGCGGCCCGGCAAGGTCTTCGTCGACTGGAGTCAGAACGCCGCCCGCAAGACCACCGCCACCCCCTACACCCTGCGCGCCCGCCCCGAGCCCACCGTCTCGGCGCCCGTCACCTGGGGCGAGGTCGAGGAGTGCGGGGCGCCAGGACAGCTGGGCTTCCAGGCGCCGGACATCGCCCCTCGCGTTCAGGACTACGGCGATCTGCTGGCCCCGCTGCTCGACGCCGACGGCGCCGGCTCCTTGCCCTGAGGACCGCGCTCTCCCACCGTCGCGCCGAACTCCCCGGTCCGACCACGAGAAACCGGGCAAGCGGCCAGGCAGGTGAACCGGGCAACGGCCCTCATACCTTGGTCCAGGTCCCCCGGTCGCGCGCCATCGCGTGCAGCGCCTCCACATCGGCCGGCTTCAGTACGCCCCCGGTGCGGGAGAGTCCGTCCACCTCGGTGTCCTTCAGGACGCGGACCTCGCGGAGGGGGGCGGTGACGGCCACCTCCGACGCCGCGTACACGGCCAGCACCGGGTGGACCTCCGCCGTGAGGGCGTACGAGGCCCGGTCGGCGTCGGCCCGGACGCGGCGCAGCAGCCGCTGCGGGTCGCGGCGGCCCAGCGTGACCATCGGGTCCGCGACCGTCACCCGCTGTTTGCGGGCGTAGAGCGTGTGCACGGCGAAGAGGCCGCCCGGCCCGATCGCCAGGTGGTGGATGCGGTCGCCGCCCGGCAGCGGGATCGAGTGCAGGGCGTGCCAGCCCACGCCGTCGAGGCGGTCCAGGGCCTCCCCGACCGCCTGTTCGGCCGCCAGCGCCCGGCGCCGGGGGTCCGGGCGCAGCCGGTGCGGCGGTCCGGGGTCGCGGTCCAGGGAGACGATCAGGGCCTCGGCGGGCCGGTTGGGCGCGAGGTCGTCGTCCGGGTGGAGGGAGAGCCGGGCCAGCTCGGCCGGGGTCGGCACCGGTGGCGGGCCGACCGTCACGGGGCCGGTGAGGAAGGGACCCAGGGTCCGCAGGACCTCCTCACGCTCCTCCTCGCTCAGCAGGTTGATCCTGGCCGCCTCACGGTCGTACCAGGCGATGTTGCGCCCGTCGGCACGGCTGACGTAGAGCCGCTCCTGACCGTGCCTCCAGGCCGGTATGACGCGCAGTCCGTTCATGCACCATCACCCCTCGACCATGGGAACAGGCGGGGTGCTCCATCGGCAAGAACCCGGTTACCTTTGAGAGGAGTTGGGCATTGCTGGAGGGGAGTTGGGGAGGCGTGTTTGCGTACCCGCAGAAAGCAACCCGACGTACCGGCTCCGGACACCCCGTGGAGCGAGATCGTGCCTGGTCTGTGGATGGGCGGGCATGAGTTCCGGGGCCGTACCGGACAACCGGAGTTCGCCGTGGTGCGGGATGAGTTCGATCTCGTCCAGACTCTTCTACGACTGCCCGGGCACGGTCCGGATCCGGGGGTGGAGCACCATGTGTGGCCCATTCCGGACGGGCCGCTGGACGGGACCCAGCTCGCGGGGGTCATCCGTCTCGCGCAGGCCGCGAGCGACGCACTGGACGAGGGCCGCAGGGTCCTCGTCCGCTGTTACAGCGGGTACAACCGTTCGGGGCTGGTCGTCGCCCACGCCCTGGTGCGGCGCGGCCACACCGCGGACGACGCGATACGGCTGATCCGGTCCCGGCGCTCACCCTGGGCCCTGCACAACGACCTGTTCGTCGACTACCTACGAGCCGGCCTGCCGACCGCCCGTCTACTGGAGGAGCTGGCGGAGTAGGACCCGGGTCGGTGCGAAGCGGCACGGGGTGGTTGCCGAGCAGCCCAGGGCCGGAGCGAAGCAGCCCGAGGTGGTCGTGGGGCAAGTAAGGGCGGGGTGGTCGGGGAGTAAGGGCGAGGGCAGTTCTGCGGGACGGGTAATCGTTTCTCCGGCGCTTTAGGGTGTACTGGGCCCATCGATCGTTCTCAGCCAGCCACTGGAGTCCCGTGCCCCGCGCCCGCACCCTGCGTACCGCCGTCGCCGTCGTCCTCCTCGCGGCGACGGCGGTGGGCTGCGGTGACGCCGGTGATCTGCGGGGCGCGGGGGCCACGCCGACCGCGACCAGCCCGGCGAAGCTGTGGCCGGACCTCAAGCCCGCCGCCAGCCCGGCCTGGGACTACGACAACGGCGAGTCCGAGGCCATGCACATCACCGCGCCGGACGACGACATCCGCAAGGTGAGCCCGGCGGCGATCGTGCGGCAGGAGATCGCCCAGCACCCGGACGACTACGAGGGCTCCAAGGCCCAGTACCACGAGACGGCCCGCCGGATGAAGTACTGCGGCACCACCCCGGCGGACAGCCGCTGCCCGCTCCTGAAGGCCTACTACCGCGACATCACCGGCGACGGGAAGCCCGAGCTGACCCTGGGCTTCCGGCTGCTGCCGGGCACCCAGACGGCCGTCCGGGTCTACACCGTCGAGGCCGGCCGGGTCATCCAGGTGATGTCCAACAACGACGCGGTGAGCGGGGTGGAGCTGGCCGGCCACTCGGTGATCATCCACGCCCCCTCCGACCTCGCGGACTACGAGTACCGCTTCCAGTGGACCTGGGACCCGCAGCAGAAGGTCATGCTGCTCACCCACGACGAGATGCTGCACATCGGCCGCACCCGGCACCACTCCCGCCACCCGTCCCCCTCGGCGACCTCATGAGACGGCCCGGGCTCCCCCGCTGGGCCGGCACGCTCGCCGTGAAGGCCGCCGTGTTCATCACCGTGATGTGCTGCGGACTGGCCGCGATGCTCGGTGTGCTGGTGCATGTCTCGGTGACGGACCAGACCGTCGGCCAGGCCCGCCGGCTGGCCCTGTCCCGTCTCTCGGACGCGACGAAAGCGTACGAGGCCGGGGACAGCCTGCTGCCGGGCGCGGGCGTCGACCCGCCGGGGCTGCCGACGGCGCTGCACGAGCTGGCGGTGGACGGGGACCGCGGCACGATGGTCTCCCTGCACCGCGGACGTCCCACGATGTGGGCGGCCGGTCCCGCCGACCGGAACCGGGCGCTGGCCGTCGAGGTCGACTACTCCCAGCAGTCCCGGACGATCACCGGGCTCGACCGCTCCATCCTGTGGTCCTCGGGTCTCGCGATCGGGGCGACGCTGCTGGTGGGGGCGTTGGCGGTGACCCGGGTGACCCGCCGGCTGCGGGCGACGGCGACGGTGGCGCGGCGGATCAGCGCCGGGGACCTGGACGCACGGGTCGACGACCCTCGTACGAAGGACCGGTCACAGCCGCAGGACGAGGTCGCGGCGGTCGCCGCCGCGCTCGACTCCATGGCGGCCTCGCTGCAGGGCAAGCTGCTGAGCGAGCAGCGGTTCACGGCGGACGTGGCGCACGAGCTGCGTACTCCGCTCACCGGGTTGCACGCGGCGGCGGAGCTGCTGCCCGCGGGGCGGCCGACGGAACTGGTGCGGGACCGGGTGGCGGCGCTGCGGACACTGACCGAGGACCTGCTGGAGATCTCCCGGCTGGACACCGGGCGGGAGAAGCTGGAGTCGGACACCGAGGAGCTGGGCGCGCTGGCCTCGCGGGTGGTGCGGGGGTCGGGGACCGACACCGAGGTGGTCGTCGTACGGGACGTCCGGGTGGAGACGGACCGGCGGCGGCTGGAGCGGGTGCTCGGGAATCTCGTGGCCAACGCGCACAAGCACGGGCGGGGACCGGTGTCGCTGACGGTGGACGGGTCCGTGGTGACCGTGCGGGACCACGGGGACGGGTACCCGGACTATCTCGTCGAGCACGGGCCGCAGCGGTTCAGGACCGAGGGCGGGGCCACGGGACACGGTCTCGGGCTGACCATCGCGGCGGGCCAGGCGGAGGTGCTCGGGGCGCGGCTGGAGTTCGCGAACGCGCTGGGCGGGGGTGCCGTGGCCACCCTGACGCTGCCTCAGCGGGGCCCGTCCGTCCCCGATGGCGCAATGTGACGGGCGCCCGTCAACCACTCCTCCTAGTGTGGCGATTAGTCAGTTTCGCCCCATTCCTGGAGGTTCCTCCATGTCCCTGCGTCCCCCCCGCCGCGTCCTCGCCCGTCTCTCCATAGCCACGGCCGCCGGGGCACTGCTCGCCTCCGTCGTCGCGACGCCCGCACTCGCCGACAACGACTGGGGCGACGGCAACGGCAACGGCAGCAACACCCAGAGCTCCGGACGCCCCAGCGGCAGCGGCAGCACGCAGAACACCGGCCGACCCAACGGCGGTGGCGGCGAACAGAGCAGCGGCCGCCCCAACAGCAGCAGCACGCAGAGCTCCGGGCGCCCCGACAACAACAGCAGCAGCACACAGAGCACCGGCCGCCCGAACGGCACCGGCAGCACACAGAGCACCGGCCGACCCGACAACAACAGCAGCGGCACACAGAGCACCGGCCGCCCGAACGGCACCGGCAGCACACAGAGCACCGGCCGACCCGACAGCAACGGCAGCGGCACACAGAGCACCGGCCGACCCGACAGCAACGGCAGCGGCACACAGAGCACCGGGCGCCCGAACAGCAGCTCCAGCACACAGAGCACCGGGCGCCCGAACAGCAGCTCCAGCCAGCAGGGAAGCTGGGAGCAGCACGGCGACAGCCAGCGGCTCTACCGGGGCGTGGTGACGGCGAGCGAGCTCTTCCTGCGCAGCGCGCCCAACCGCGGCGGCCAGATCATCCGGGTCGCCCACCGGGGCGAGCACGTCTCGATCTTCTGCAAGACCGCCGGGCAGAACATCGACGGCAACAACCTCTGGTACCTGCTCACGGACGGCACCTGGGCCTGGGGCGCCGCGCGCTACATCGACAACATCGGGCCCGCGCCACGCTGGTGCTGAGACCCTGAGGTCACAAGACACACTATTTGGGTAAGTTCCGGACATGACCAACGCCGGAACAACCGTGGCCACAGCGGATCCCCCCGCTCCCGCGGTACGCCTCCCCCGGCGCCGTGGCATCGAACTGGCCCTCATCGTCCTCGCCGTCCTGCTCTCCGTGTACGGCTACTGCGATGTCGGCCTCGCCAAGTACGGCACCGTCCCGCCCGGCGCCGCCGGTTACGGCGCCGGGCTCGGCGTGCTCGCGCTCCTCGCGCACATCGCGGTGCGTCTACGGGCCCCGTACGCCGACCCCCTGCTCCTGCCGATCGGCGTCCTGCTCAACGGCCTCGGCCTGGTCCTGATCTACCGCCTCGACCTGGAGACCCCCGGCGACCGGGCGGCGCCCACCCAACTCGTCTGGTCCACCCTGGGCGTGACCCTGTTCACCGTGGTCGTCCTCCTGCTCCGCGACCACCGCGTGCTCCAGCGCTACGCCTACGTCTGTGTGGCGGCCGCCCTGGTCCTCCTTCTGCTCCCGATCCTCTTCCCGGCCGTGAACGGCGCCCGCATCTGGATCAGGATCGCCGGATTCTCCATCCAGCCGGGCGAGTTCGCGAAGGTGCTGCTGGCGGTCTTCTTCGCCGCCTACCTGGCCGCCAACCGGGGCGCGCTCGCGTACGCGGGCCGCCGTATCTGGCGCATGCGGCTGCCGACGGGCCGGGTCCTGGGCCCGCTCGTGACGATCTGGCTGCTGAGCGTCGGCGTCCTGGTCCTCGAACGCGACCTGGGCACCTCGCTCCTCTTCTTCGGCCTGTTCGTCGTGATGCTCTACGTCGCCACCGGTCTCACCGGCTGGATCGCCCTCGGCCTGCTCCTGGCGTGCCTGGGCGCCGCGGCCGTCGGCGGCCTGGAACCGCACGTGCACACCCGGGTGGAGGACTGGCTGCACCCCTTCGCGTCGATCGAGGCGGGCCAGGGCCCCAACCAACTCGCCCAGTCCCTCTTCGCCTTCGCGGCCGGAGGCATCCTCGGCGCGGGCCTGGGCCTCGGCCACTCGATCCTGATCGGCTTCGCCGCGAAGTCGGACTTCATCCTCGCCACGGCGGGCGAGGAACTGGGCCTGTCCGGCCTCGGCGCGATCTTCCTCCTCTACGGCCTCCTCGTGGAGCGCGGCTACCGCGCGGGCCTGGCCCTGCGTGACCCGTTCGGCCGCCTCCTGGCCGTCGGCCTCGCCTCGATCGTGGCGCTCCAGGTGTTCGTGATCGCCGGCGGAGTGACCGGGCTGATCCCCCTCACCGGGATGGCGATGCCCTTCCTCGCCCAGGGCGGCTCCTCGGTCGTCACCAACTGGGCGATCGTGGCGCTGCTGATCCGGATGAGCGACTCCGCCCGCGGCCAGTACGACGGCGAGGCGGCCCCATGACGCGCTACATCCGCCACGCGGCGGCCTTCTGCACCCTGCTCCTGCTCGCCCTCCTGGTCAACGCGTCCCGGGTCCAGGTCCTGCGCGCCCGGTCCTACGACACCAACCCGGCCAACCGCCGTACCACGATCGCCCGTTACGACCAGCCGCGCGGCGACATCCTGGTCGACGGCCGGCCCGTCACCGGCTCCCGCGACACCGGCGAACAGCTCCGCTACGAACGGACCTACACCGACGGCCTGTTGTACGCCCCCGTCACCGGCTTCGCCTCACAGGTCTACGGCACCACACTCCTCGAACACACCGAGGACGCCCTGCTCTCCGGCACCGACCCGATGCTCACGCCGTTCCCCCTGTGGAACGACCTCACCAGGGCGCAGAGCCCGGGCGGCAACGTCGTCACGACGCTCAACAGAGGGGCCCAGCAGGCGGCGTACGAGGGCCTGGCCGGCCGGAAGGGCGCGGTGGCGGCCGTGGAACCCGCCACCGGGAAGATCCTGGCCCTGGTGTCGGCGCCGTCCTACGACCCGGCCGTGCTGTCGGGCAACTCGGCGGCCACCGAGCGCTCCTGGGCCCGTCTGAACGCCGATCCCGACAAGCCGATGCTGAACAGGGCGGTACGGCAGACCTATCCACCGGGCTCCACCTTCAAGGTGGTCACCATGGCGGCCGCGCTCGACGCCGGCGTGGTCACGGACGTCGACAGCACCACGGACTCCCCCGACCCCTACACCCTCCCCGGCACCCGGACGCGCCTCACGAACGAGGGCGACGGCTGTGCGGACGCCCCGCTGCGGGCGGCCTTCGAGTGGTCGTGCAACACGGTGTTCGCGAAGCTCGGGGTGGATGTGGGCAGGGCGGACATGGCGGCGACGGCGGAAGCCTTCGGCTTCAACGAGACCCGCCTGCGCATCCCCTTCTCGGTGGCCCCGAGCACCTTCGACACCACGGTCGACAAGGCGCAGTTGGCCCTCTCCTCGATCGGCCAGTACAACACCCGGGCAACCCCTCTGCAGATGGCGATGGTCGCGGCGGCGGTGGCCAACGGCGGCCAGGTGCGGGAGCCCTGTCTCGTCGAGCGCACCACCACCGACGACGGGGACACGGTGTGGACCCCGAGCGCACGCCCCGTCCGCCAGGCGATGCATCCGTCGACGGCGGTCCGGATGAGGGAACTGATGGAGGACGTGGTCACGGAGGGGACCGGCGCGAACGCCGCCATCCCGGGCGCGGTGGTCGGCGGCAAGACCGGCACGGCCCAGCACGGCATCGGCAACGCCGGGACGCCGTACGCCTGGTTCGTGTCGTGGGCGCAGGGCGAGCGGGATCTGGAGCCCAAGGTGGCGGTGGCGGTGGTGGTGGAGGACGCCTCGGCGGTCCGGGGGGAGATCACCGGGGGCGGGGTGGCGGCGCCGATCGCGAGGGCGGTGATGGAGGCGGTCCTCAACTCCTGAAAGTGAGCGCCCACTTACTGAGACGGGGGTACCGTCCGCCAAAGCCCCCGACCTAACGTTCGGTACATGAATTCAGCCGCGTACGAACTCGCCCAGGTGAACATCGCCCGCCTCAAAGCCCCGCTGGACTCACCGCAGTTGAAGGACTTCGTCGACGCCCTCGACCCCGTGAACGCCGACGCGGACGGCGCGGACGGTTTCGTCTGGCGTCTGCAGGACGACTCCGGTGACGCGACGGACGTCGCCGTCTTCGGCGACGAGTGGCTGATCATCAACATGTCGGTGTGGCGGGACACGGACGCCCTCACCGCGTACATGTACCAGGGCCGGCATCGCGAGATGCTGGCCAGGCGCCGCGAGTGGTTCGAACGCGTCCAGGAGGCCATGGCGACCCTCTGGTGGGTTCCGGCCGGCCACCGTCCCACGGTGGCGGAGGCCGAGTCCCGCCTGCTCCACCTCCGCACGAACGGCCCGACGCCGTACGCCTTCACCCTGCGGACGTCCTTCGCGCCGGGCGCGGCGGAACCCGTGTCCCTGGCGGTCCCCGACGACCTGGGCTGCTCGGTCTGACCGCCGACGGAACTACCGGATCGCCTTGCGCGCCTCCGACCGCACCTGGAGCGTCGTCCTGGCCGCGGCCTCCAGGTCGACGTCCGCCGGGTCCGTGTGGAGGCCGCCGGAGGTCATCTCGGCGACCATGGCGGCCGTGTTGCCGTCCGCCCAGGCGCAGGCCGGGTAGGTGAGGGTGGCCGTGCCGCCGCGCTGCTTCTGGGTCACCACCTCGCAGGTGATCGTGGTGTCGGCCCCGTCCGGACGGAAGTCCTTCGCGGGTACGGCCACGGTCACTCCGTCGGTCTCGCCGAGCCCCTTGAACATGCCGCCGCGGAGGGCGGCGAGATGCTGGAAGCGCCCGTACATGCCGGAGATCACGAGCACGCCCTCGGTCCGGTCGCCGCCGAGGGCGTACTGGGCGACCTTGGCCTTGGTGACCTTGGCGTCCCAGGCACCGTTCATCTCGTCCTCGACGGTACGGCCCTGGGTGTCGGACAGGTCGTCGGTGAGCTCGTAACGGCCGTCGAGCAGCTTCTGAGGCAGGGTCAGCTCGAACCGGGCGTCGGGCAGCCCGCTCTCGACCTTGGACCCGACCATCGCCAGCCCCACGACGACCGCCACGACCAGGGCGACCACTCCACCCACGATGCCGAGCACCAGCCCGGTCCGGCTCTTCCGCGGCGGCGGAGGCGGAGGGGCACCCCAACCCCCGTACCCCTGAGGCGGATGGGGCGGCGGCTGCTGACCGTACGAGCCGTAGGGCCCACCGGAGTGGGGCCCCTGCGCGGGCGGGGGGCCGTAGGAGTTCTGCGGCCCGTAGGGGCCCTGAGGCGTGGACACGTCAGCACGTTACTCCATGCGTGCGCACGTCACCCCTCGGTCATCCCCGCTTCGACGGCCCCCTCCACCTCGGCGACCCGCTCCCGCTCCTCCAACGCGAAGCGCTCCGCGTCCAGCTTCTCCGCGATCTCCTCGTCCTGGGCCATCAGCAGGTCCAGGTTGGAGTCGCCCATCTCGAAAACGCCCATGTCGACGTAGGCCTGCTGGAGGCGTTTGCCCCACAGGCCGATGTCCTTGACGCACGGGACGATCCGGGAGAAGAGCAACTGCCTGAAGAGCGCCAGGAACTCGGACTTCTCGCTGTACTCCTCCGCCTCGGCCTTCGGGATGCCGAAGTTCTCCAGGACCTCGACCCCGCGCAGCCGGTCGCGCATCAGGTAGCAGCCCTCGATGACGAACTCCTCGCGTTCGCGCAGTTCCGCGTCGGTGAGCTGCTTGTAGTAGTCCCGCAGCGCCATCCGTCCGAAGGCCACATGCCGGGCCTCGTCCTGCATCACGTAGGCGAGGATCTGCTTGGGCAGCGGCTTGGTCGTGGTGTCCCGGATCATGCCGAAGGCGGCCAGCGCCAGCCCCTCGATCAGCACCTGCATGCCCAGATACGGCATGTCCCACCGACTGTCGCGAAGCGTGTCCCCCAACAGCGACTGGAGATGGTCATTGATCGGATAGACCATCCCGACCTTCTCGTGCAGGAACCGGCCGTAGATCTCCGCGTGCCGCGCCTCGTCCATGGTCTGCGTCGCCGAGTAGAACTTGGCGTCCAGGTCCGGCACCGACTCCACGATCCGGGCCGCGCAGATCATCGCGCCCTGCTCACCGTGGAGGAACTGGCTGAACTGCCAGGAGGCGTAGTGCTGTCGCAGCTCGCCCCGCTCCCGCTCGCTCATCTTCGCCCAGTACGGCGTCCCGTACAGCGAGATCGACTCGTCCGGCGTCCCCAGCACGTCGTGCGGATCGACCTCCAGCTCCCACTGGATGCGCCGCTGCCCGTCCCACTGCTTGTCCTTGCCCTTCTGATAGAGGGCGAGCAGCCGTTCGCGGCCGTCCTCGTACTCCCAGCTGAAACGCGCCGCACCGGACGCGGGAACCTGCCACACGTAGTCACCGGGGTCATTGGTGTACAGCTCATGGGTCGGCATACCCGGCAGGCTCACATGTAGACGCCGAGTCAACAAGTCCCGTGCAGGGGATTGACGAGCTTGCTGACAGGCAGTCTCATAAGTGCCATGTCGACTCTCACGGAAGCAGACGCACTCGACGGCCTGCGCGACGCCCTCGGGCTGCTCAAGGACCGCGAGCAGGTCGCCGAGCGGCTCCTCGCCTCCTCCGCGAAGCACTCCTTCGACCCGGACAGGGAACTGGACTGGGACGCGCCCTACGAGGAGGGCAAGTGGTTCTGGCCGCCGGAGCTGGTGTCCCTGTACGACACCCCGCTCTGGAAACGCATGAGCGAGGAGCAGCGCATCCTGCTCTCCCAGCACGAGGCGGCGGCGCTGGCCTCCCTCGGTATCTGGTTCGAGCTCATCCTGATGCAGCTGCTGGTCCGCCACATCTACGACAAGGCCGCCACGAGCGCGCATGTGCGCTACGCCCTCACCGAGATCGAGGACGAGTGCCGCCACTCGAAGATGTTCGCCCGACTCATCGCCCACGGGGACACCCCCTGGTACCCCGTGGCCCGTGTCCACCAGAACCTCGGCCGCCTCTTCAAGACCGTCTCGACCACACCGGGGTCCTTCACGGCCACCCTCCTGGGCGAGGAGGTCCTCGACTGGATGCAGCGGCTGACGTTCCCGGACGAGCGCGTGCAGCCCCTCGTCCGCGGGGTCACCCGTATCCACGTCGTCGAGGAGGCCCGCCATGTCCGCTACGCCCGCGAGGAGCTGCGCCGCCAGATGGTGACGGCCCCTCGCTGGTCCCAGGAATTCACCCGGGTCACCTCCGGCGAGTTCGCCCGCGTCTTCTCCGTCGCCTTCGTCAATCCCGAGGTCTACACGAACGTGGGCCTCGACAAACGCGAGGCCATGGCCCAGGTGCGGGCCAGCGGCCATCGCCGGGAGGTGATGCAGACGGGCGCGAAGCGGTTGACCGACTTCCTGGACGACATCGGAGTGCTGCGGGGAGTGGGGCGCCGACTGTGGAAGTCCTCGGGGTTGCTGGCGTGAGGGGGGTGCCGCGTGGGGTCGCATGACGGGTGCGGCGCCGTCGTGGCTGATCGCGCAGTTCCCCGCGCCCCTGAAAAACGTACGGGCACCCGGCGTCGCGATGAGCCCTTGGCCTCGTGCATCACAGTGCGGCGCCGTCGTGGCTGATCGCGCAGTTCCCCGCGCCCCTTAAAAGCATGCCGGCGCCCGGCAAGTCGCGATGTGCCGTCGGCCTCGGGGATCACAGTGCGGCGCCGTCGTGGCCGATCGCGCAGTTCCCCGCGCCCCTGAAAGGCGTGCCGGTGGGCGGCGTTGATATGGGCCTTCGGTCCTGCGCCCCTGAAAGGCAGGGCGTGCAGGCGCCCCCGGGCAGAAGGCCATGTGGCCTTGGGCGTCGTGCAGGCGCGTACGGCGGGGAGGGGACGGGACGGGGGGTGTCCGCCCGCAGCGGCGGGCGTCCGGCACCGGTGCGCTCCCGAACAGGCAGTGGCGCCCGACCGAGGACGGATACCCCCCGGCCCGGCCCCGACTCACCCACCACCCCTAGATGATCGATTCCA
>NZ_JBEXCS010000036.1:0-87210 GCF_040605395.1 Streptomyces sp. NPDC005648
TCCGATCTGGAAGCCGGAAGCCGGCGGGCCGGAAGCCGGAAGCCGGCGGGCCGGAAGCCGGAAGCCGGAGAGCCGGAAGCCGGAAGCCGGCGGGCCGGAAGCCGGAAGCCGGAGAGCCGGAAGCCGGAGGCCGGCGGGCCGGAGGCCGGCGGGCCGGAGGCCGGAGAGCCGGAGAGCCGGAAGCCGGAGGCCGGCGGGCCGGAGGCCGGAGAGCCGGAGAGCCGGAAGCCGGAGGCCAGCGGGCCGGAGGCCGGAGAGCCGGGGGCCGGGGGCATCCGTCCTTGGTCGAGCGCCCTGCCCCTCAACAGGGCATCGGCGAAGGACGCCCGCCGCCGCGGGCGGACACCCCACCGCGGCCCGACACCGCTCAACGCCCCCGCACCGGCCCGCAATTCGACCCCAGCACTTCCCGCCACCCCGCCCCGGCCATTCCCACCGCCCCGCCCCGCCCCGCCACTTCCCCGAGCCCGCAGGACAAGCTCCATAGCCTACCCCCAGGTAGACGAGCGCGGCCTCGCCCAGCCCGCCGCACAACTGCCCCGCCCAGCCAACGACCCCCAACACCCCCCGACCAGCACTCCCCCCCCCGCCTGCTCCATCCCTCAACCCCCCACCGCTCAACCACCCCTCCCCGCGAACGGCCCCCGTACCTCCCCCGACCCCCGTCGGATCAGTTCCGTCGGTAGGACCACGGTGCGGGGTGGGGAGGTGTCGCCCTGGATGCGGGCGAAGAGGAGGTGGGCGGCCGTGGTGGCGAGGGCCGCCGGGTCCTGGGCGATGACGGTGACGGGCGGGGTCAGCCGGGCGGCCAGCGGGACGTCGTCGAAGGCGATGAAGGCGATCCCGGGCGGCAGGACGGCGAGGGCGCCCAGGGCGAGGTTCTCGTGGTCGGCGAGCAGGGCGGTGGGAGGGTACGGCGAGGTCAGAAGGGCCGTGGCGGCCGCGGCGGCGGACGTGGCGGAGCGCAGGCCGTGGCGGGCCAGCGCGGGGTCGGCGTCGATGCCCGCGGCCTCGAGGGCGGCCAGGTAACCCCGGTGGCGTTCGCCGTTGGTCCAGATGTCCCGCCGGCCGCCGAGGTAGCCGATACGGCGATGACCGTGCGCGATCAGATGTCCTACGGCCTTCTCGACCGCGGCGGAGTTGTCCACCACCACGGTGTCCGCCTCCAGTCCGGGCGCCGTCCGGTCCACGCACACGATCTTGGTGCCCCGGGCCTGGGCGGGGCGCAGAAATCGGTGACTGCCCGCGGCCGGGGTGAGGATGAGGCCGTCGACCCGGCGGGCGGTGAAGGCGGCGACGACCTCGCGTTCACGGCGGGGGTCGGCGCGGCTGGAGCCGATGAGGACCATGCTGCCGCGCCGCCGGGCGACGTCCTCCGCGGCCGAGGCGACGGCCGCCATGAAGGGATCGGCAACGTTGTCGACCAACAGGCCGATCGTCCGGCTGGGTTGGTCCGCGCGCCGCAGCTGACGCGCCAACTCATCACGCTGGTAGCCCAGTTTGCGCACCGCGGCCTCGACACGAGCGGCCGTGCGCGGCGCCACGTCCCCCTTGCCGCCCACCACTCGGGACACGGTCATCGCGCTGACGCCCGCCTCGGCGGCGACGTCCTTCATCGTGGGGCGGCCGGCCACGCCGCGGCCCTCCTCGGCAGTAGGGCGGGCACTTCGGGCCGCGGGCGCAACCTTTGAGATCCGGTTCACACACGACCCTTGACGCCCACTCATGGGGCTCCCAGAATCGACGAACTGTTAACGATACCAACGCGAAGGCACAACATGGCCTCTGCAAGGGAACCACTTCTCGCGGCACACGGTGTGGTCAAGCGTTTCGGTCACGTACAGGCGCTGCAGGGCGCCGACTTCACGGCGTACGCGGGCGAGGTCGTCGCCCTGATCGGCGACAACGGAGCAGGCAAGTCGACTCTGGTGAACGTCCTGTCGGGAGTGCTCGCACCCGACGAGGGCGAGGTACGGGTGGAGGGGAAGGCGGTCCGGTTCGGCGGGCCGATGGACGCGCAGCGAAAGGGACTTGAGACCGTTTACCAGGATCTGTCTCTCGCGCCGGATCTGGACGCGGCCGCCAATCTGTATCTGGGCAGGGAGGTCGTACGGGGCGGACTGCTGGGCCGGCTCGGGGTGCTCGACCGGGCCGCGATGCGACGGGAGGCGGTGAAGGCGTTCGCCGAACTGGGCGTGGAGCTGAAGGATGTGACGGCTCCGGTGACAACGTTGTCCGGAGGGCAGCGCCAGTCCGTGGCCGTGGCACGGGCGGTCGCGTTCGCGAACAAGGTCATCTTCATGGACGAGCCGACGGCCGCGCTGGGCGTCGTCCAGCGCGCCCGGGTCCTGGACACCGTGCGCCGGGTGGCCGACCGGGGGATCTGTGTCGTGCTGATCAGTCACAACATGCCCGAGGTGCTGTCGGTCTCGGACCGGGTGGAGGTGCTGCGCCTCGGCCGGCGGGTCGCCTCGTTCACGGCGGCGGACACCACCATCGAGGAGCTCGTCGGGGCCATGACCGGGTCGCTGGACGAACCCGCCCAGCCGGGCGGTTCCCCGAGGAGAGCGGAGGACGGGCGATGACCGCCGACAGCAGGGAAGCCCGGCCGGCCACGGCGCAGAAACCGGATACACCCGCGTCCGGCGGTGCGCGCGGAGCCGTACCCGACTGGCTGCGGCGGGCGGCCGGGATCAGTGAGCTGTGGACCTTCGTGATCCTCGTGGTGCTGGTCCTGTTCTTCACCATCGCCGCGCCGGGCAAGTTCTTCACCCAGTACGACCTCACGCAGATCGCCGTGAACGCGGCCATCTATCTGGTGCTGGGTGTCGGGATGACGTTCGTGATCATCACGGCGGGGATCGATCTGTCGATCGGTTCGGTGCTGGTGCTGGCCGCGGTGGCCGCCGGTGAGTACAACATCCATCACGGCGGGCCGGACGCCGGCTGGGGCACGGTCGCGGTCTGTGTGGTCATCGCCCTTGCGGTGGGCGCCGGTTGGGGCGTGCTGCAGGGTGCGGTGGTGGCGACCGGGAAGGTGCCGCCGCTGATCGTCACGCTGGGCGGGCTGGGTGCCGCGCTGGGGATCGCCGAACTCGCCACCGGCGGCCAGGATCCGGCGGGCGCGGCCTCCACCCATCTGCAGAACAGCCTGGGTTTCGGCAAGGTGTTCGGCATTCCGTGGCTGGTGGTGCTCGCCGCGGTGGTGACCGCCGTGTTCGGTCTGGTGCTGGGCGCGACCCGGTTCGGTACCCACACCCTGGCCATCGGCTCCAACCCGACGGCCGTACGGCGGGCGGGAATCGGGGTCGGCCGGCACCTGGTGAAGGTGTACGGGCTGATGGGCCTCCTGGCCGGGCTCGGCGCGGTGATGTGGCTGGCGTCGTACGGCACCACGTCGATCGCCGGGCACTCCACCGACAACCTGAAGGTGATCACGGCGGTGGTGCTCGGCGGCACCAGCCTCTTCGGCGGGCGCGGATCGGTGCTGGGCACCGTGATCGGTGTCTTCATCCCCGCCGTGCTCACGACCGGACTGATCGTCATCGGTGTTCAGCAGTACTGGCAGGACGTCGCGGTGGGCGTGGTGCTCGTCGCGGCCGTCTACGTCGACCAGATGCGCAGGAAGACCCGAGAGCGGAATTGAGGAGATGTCTCGATGATGAGCATTCGCAGCAGGCGCAGCGCACTGGTCGCCGCGGGCACCGTACTGGCCCTCACCGGGGCCGCGGCGTGCGGTTCGTCGGACAGCGGGGGGTCGGGGTCCTCGGGCGGGGCCGCGCACAAGAAGGTGCGGCTGATCACCGGTGTGAAGAGCGACCCCTTCTACATCACCATGACCTGCGCGGCGAAGACTGAGGCGAAGGCCAAGGGCATGGACTTCGGCGCGGACGGTTCCGCGCAGTGGGACGTCTCGGTGCAGCGGCCGCTTCTGGACTCGGTGGCGGCCTCCCGGCCGGACGGGCTGATGATCTCGCCGGTGGACACCAGCGCGCTCACCCCGTCGCTGAAGCAGATCCAGTCGGCGGGTACCAAGGTCGCGCTCGTCGACACCACCGTCACCGACTCCTCGATCGGCATCACCCGGATCTCGTCCGACAACGAGAAGGGCGGCCGGGTCGCCGCCGACGCGCTGGCCAAGCTGATGGGCGAGAAGGGCTCGACGATCGTGATCAGCGTCAAGCCCGGTGTCTCCACGACCGACGCCCGGATCAAGGGCTTCACCGAGGAGATGAAGAAGTACCCGAAGATCACGATGCTGCCCACGCTGTACGACAACGACCTGCCGGCCACCGCCGCCTCGCAGATCCAGTCGACGCTCGCGGCCCACCCCGACCTGGGCGGTGTCTTCGCGGGCAACACCAACACCGGCCAGGGCATCGCCACGGGGCTCAAGCAGGCCGGCAAGGAGGGCACGGTCAAGGTCGCCGCCTTCGACGCCGAGCCCGACGAGGTGGCCTCGCTCAAGGCGGGCACGCTCCAGGTCCTGGTCGCCCAGGACCCGGCGGCGATCGGCAGGGAGGCCGTGGACCAACTGGCCGCCGCCTTCGAGGGCAAGAGCGTGCGGAAGTCGATCGGCACCGACATGGTCGCCATCACCAAGGCGAACATGAACGACCCGTCGGTCAGCAAGTACTTCTACAAGTCGGGCTGCTGAGTGGGCGGTTGACTGCGGGCGGCCCGACGAACGGGCGACGGCGGGCGGTTGACTGCGGGCGGATGCCGGCGACCGGTTGACTGTCGGCGGCCCGACGAACGTTCGACAGCGGGCGGTTGACTGCGGGCGGATGCCGGCGACCGGTTGACTGTCGGCGGCTCGACGGACGTTCGACAGCGGGCGGTTGACTGCGGGCGGATGCCCGGCGACCGGGTGGCTCCTGGGAGTTCACCCGGTCGTGTTCCTCGTCGTGTCCCGACGACGCGTTCTCAGCCCTTCGCGCAGGGCTGCCCGTTGAGGGTGAAGTCGTACGGCGGTGAGTTCTTGCTCCGCCAGGAGGCGAGGAAGCCGAAGGAGAGGCTGCCGCCGGCGGCGACGGTTTTGTTGTAGTCGGCGGCGCTCGCCTCGACGCGGTTGCCGTTCTGGACGAAGCTCGCGTCCCACATCTGGCCGACCCGCTGGTCCTCCTTGAAGGTCCAGCCGACGCGCCAGCCTTTGAGTGCGTCGTCGGAGGTGACGGTGACGGTGGCCTGGAAGCCGTCGGGCCACTGGTTGACCAGGTCGTAGGAGACCTTGCAGGTGGCCGAGGAGCCGTCGCCCGGCGCGTTCGTGGCCGTCGACGAGGAGGTGCCCTGCGGTTCCGGATCGGGGTTGCCGCCGTCGGCCTGGGTGGTGGAGACCTTCGGGGTGGGCGTCGGGGAGGCCGAGCGCGGGGACGTGGCGGCGGACGGCAGGGAGGGGTTGGGGGCCGCGACCGGGCTGCTGTCGGTGGGGGCGTCGACGCTCGCCGAGGCGTCGTCGCCCTTTCCGCCGAACGGCATCATCGACACGGCCAGCGCGAGCAGCGAGACCAGGACAGCGGCCACGAGCAGGCCGTTGCGCACGACACGGGCGCGCTCCGAGCCGGACTTCGGCACACCGGCCTCCAGTTCCAGCGGTTCGGGGCGGCCGGCGCCGAGGCGGACCTCGGCGGCGCGCCTGCGGCGCTCCAGATAGGCGAGCCCGCCCCAGCCGATGACTCCGCCGGCCAGCGCCGCGGGCAGTCCGCCGCCGTGCGGGCGCAGACAGGCGGCGGCCTCGGCGCAGTCCACGCAGGTGGCGAGGTGGCGGGAGAGGTCGGCGGGGATGTCGGCGCCGGGCGAGCGGGTGACCGCGTCGAGGAGGCGGGCGTAGCTGCGGCAGTGCGGGTCCATCGGCGTGTCGAGGTGCGCGCGGTGGCAGCGGTCCCGGAACAGGCTGCGTACCTGGGCGAGTTCCTCGCCGAGGACGGCCGGGTCGAGGCCGAGTTTGCGCGCCACCACGGACGGCGGCAGCGCCTCCACCTCGGCCAGCCACAGCAGCGACGCGTCCGCCTCCTGGAGGTCGCGCAGTCCCCGCAGGGCGAGCGGGCGCCGCAGGGGCGGGCCGGTGTAGCGCGTGGCCTTGTCCGAGTGGAGCCACAGGCGCAGGTCGGGGTCGAGGTCGTCGCCCTGTCCGTTCTCCTCCCAGGCCGCCGTGGTGGTACGTACGGCGGTCAACAGGAGCGGGATCATGGGGAGTCGGGGCGCGCGGCGGCCGGTGCTCCGGTCCGGACCGCCCTCGGCGGCGCGGGCCTCGCGAATGCCTAGCGCGAACGCCTCCGAGGCCAGCTGGGTGGCCGCGGCGGCGCCGGCGGTGCACAGGTCGGCGTACGAAAGTACCGCGTCCCAGACTTCCGAGAACAGCGCGGCCTCGGCGGCGTCCTTCGGGGTCGGCAGGTCGGGCATGGGTCTCCTGCATCCACAAGCGAGGTCAACTCACCATGACGGCAAAGGAGTTGGGGGGAACCTCGCGGCAGGGCAGGAGCCTTTCACGTTTTCGACACAACTGACAAGCGGTGTGTTCAGTTGCGCCGGGGAAACCTGAGCACCGGCCGTGAGACACAACTCCAGCCTCCCATACGGAAGGAGACCACGTTTTACTCATCGCGCCCAGATGTCACTCACACCTCCGCCGTCTCCCCGGCCTCCTCGGCCGTCTCCAGCGCCGGAAGGCTGTCCATGAAGGAGCTGACGGAGAAGACCGCACGGCCGGGTCCGGGCGGGCCGTAGCCGGGAGGCGAGGAGAGACCGAAGTCCTCCATCGTCCGGCGATAGGCCTGCAGCAGACGGATGTGGTACTCCAGCGGCGCGCCCTGCGGGTTGGCCTTGCCGAGGGGGGTGGTGGGCTCGGGGCACCAGGTGGTGAAGCGGGGGGTGATGCCGTGCGACATGAAGAAGCGCAGGCCCTCGGTGGTGGACGCGATGGCCTCGTCGACGGTGGTGAAACCGAACGGCTCGGCCATCTCCACGCCGGCCACGAAGTTCGGGATCACATTGCGGGCGCCGAAGATCTCGGCGGAGTCGAGGATGCGCTTGTGCCACTCGTCGCGGCCGACGTAGCGCTCCTTGCCCGGGCAGTACATCTTGAACAGGTACTCGTCCCACACCTCGTAGTTGGGGTGGTAGATCTGCACGCCGTAGTCCTTGAACCGCTGCACGTCGTCCCGCGGCAGCGCCTGTGCGACGACCTTGCCGATCCAGCGCCCCGGGAAACGCTCCTCGATGGCCTTGGCGTAATGGCCGTAGAAATCGGCTTCGTCGCGTCCCGAGACCGTCTTGGTGATCGCGCCGCCGGTGAGGGTGTAGGCGGTGGAGGCCTTCGCGGTGTCGTAGCGGTCGATGATCTCAAGCGCTTCCAGGACCTCCTCCACGTCCTTCACGCCCGTGTAGGGCCGCCCGGCCGCCTTGTGCTGGCGCCAGTTGTGGTTGATGTCGCAGTACTGGCACTCCTCCTTGGCGCCGAAGTACTGGCAGACCCGGAAAACGGTGAGATAGATCAGGTAACCCCACTGGATGGTCGGGGCCACCTCCATCACGGACTTCCCGTTGGACAGCGTGTGCCGGTAGTACTCCGGCATGGGCGGCACACCGACGTCGGCGATGCGGCTGCCGTCCAGATAGAGGCCGAGCATCCCCTCCTCGTCGGCGGCGACCCGGTACGGCGACGACGGGTTCACCCGCACCGAGACCACGGTACGGCGCAGGTCGTACGGCCCACCGGTCAGGATGATCTCCTCCGGCGGCCGCCGCAGCGCGGCCTCGCCCAGCTCGGGCAGGGTGCCGTGGTCGAAGGAGAAGATGAAGTACGACTTCGGCTTGACCTCGCCGGACTCGTTGTCGCTGAGGGCGGACGGGTCGAAGGCCACGCCGCCGCGCAGCAGGTCCTCCTTGAAAACGGCTTCCCGCGGTACCTCCGGGAACCGCTCCATCAGATCCTCGACCAGCGCGGTACGGCTGCCCATCCCGACTCTCCTCCCGGCTCAGGCGTTCGACTCCCCACCGTATGCCTCCGGTCGCGCGTCAGCCGTGCCGGGTCCCCTCTCGGCGCGCGATGTGTCCCGGTACGGGCAGCCCCACCGGGAGCAGCGGGTCGGGTACGGGGCTGCCCCAGGCCCAGGTCAGCGGGAGGGTGCCCGCCCAGACGCCGAGCGCCGCGTCGGGGCCGTCGCCGTCGTCGGGCGCACCGGTACGGATCTTGACGGAGGCCTCTTCGAGGGAGACGGCGAGGAGGGTGGTGGCGGCGAGTTCCCTGCGGCTGGGCCGGCGGGCGTACGACCACTGGCCCGGCGCCGCGTGCTCGGTGAGCCGCCGCAGACCCGTCAGCCTCTCCTCGGGGTCGGTGACCGTGCGGGCCTCGCCGTGGATCATCGCGCTGCGGTAGTTGACGCCGTGCTCGAAGACGGAGCGGGCGAGCACCAGGCCGCCGACATGGGTGACGGTGACGCACACGGGCGTACCACCGGCGAGGCTGCGGCTGGCCACGGAACCGTGGAGATACAGCTGCCGCTCGTCGCGTCCGTAGACCGTGGGCACGACCAGCGGGCGGCCCTCGACCACCACACCCAGGTGACACACGAACCCGGCGTCCAGGATCGCGTTCAGGTCGGCGCGGTCGAGGCTGCCCTGTTCACGGAGCCGGCGGTGGCGGGTGCGGTCGGTTTCGGGAAGCGGTTCCAGAGCCATGGCACGCACGCTACTGATATCGCAATCTGAGCGCTAGAGATATACGAATATGCGCTTTCATTGGAAGGAAAGTCGACGAAATCCGTAGGCCATATCCCGTGGGTCAGGCTTCGTGTTCCAGTACGTCCGGATCCACCGGATGGGCCAGTTCCTCCTGCTTGAGCAGACGGGCGGCCTCCTCCGCGACCGTCATGCCGAGGCGGGACAGCTCGTTGCCCTGGGAACCCGCGAGATGCGGCGTGACGAAGGCGTTGGGCAGGTCGTAGAGGGGCGAGGCCGGGGGCAGGGGCTCGGGGTCGGTGACGTCGAGGATCGCGGAGATGCGGCCGCCGCGCAGTTCGGCGACGAGGGCCTCGTGGTCGACCAGGCCGCCCCGGGCGGTGTTGATCAGGGTCGCCCCGTCGGGCATCAGCGCGAGTTCCCGGCGGCCGATCAGACGGTGGGTCTCCGAGGTCTCCGGCGCGTGGACGGTGACGATGTCCGAGGTGCGCAGCAGATCGTCCAACGGCAGCAGCGGTACGCCGAGTTCGGCCGCGCGGTGCTCGGTGACGTAGGGGTCGGTGAGACTGACGCGCAGGTCGAAGGGGGCCAGCAGCCCGATGACACGGCGGCCGATGCGGGAGGCGCCGATCACCCCGACGCGGCGGCCGTGGTTGCCGATGCCGGGGACGACGCCCCAGCCGGGGTGGGCGCGTGCGGTGCGCAGCCGTTCCCGGGCGCCGAGGATGTCCTTCCCGGCGAGCAGGATCATGGCGAGGGTGTACTCGGCGACCGGAATCGCGTTGGCCGCGGCCGCCGAGGAGACCCGGACGCCCCGGCGCCAGACCTCGGGGGTGGTGAAGCCCTTGACCGAACCGGCGGAGTGCAGGACCGCGCGCAGCCGCGGGGCCGCGTCGAGGGCCGCCGCGTCGAGGCGGGGACAGCCCCAGCCGGTGACGAGGACCTCCGTGCGCGCGAGGGCGTCCCGGACCCGGGGGTCGGTGAGATCCTCGGCGACCAGGGCCGGATCGATCTCCAGGGACTCCCGCAGCCGCGTCAGCACCTCCGGCGGAAAGATCAGGGAAACGTTCTCCGGAGTCATGGCGAACAGCGCCTGGGGACGCTCGGGCAACGGAGTGACCTTCCCGCCGGGCCGACCTCGCCGGGTCGGCAGAAACCGTGTGGTAACCGCTCTCTGAGACGGCTCCACGGTAGGCATCCCCAGATGAGAGGGTCAATGCACGGACTACGCGTGGAGGGACGACAGGGATGACGGAGACGGTCACCAACTGGGCGGGCAACATCACCTACACCGCCAAGGAGCTGCAGCGCCCGCACTCGCTCGACGCGCTGCGGAGCCTTGTGGCCGGGAGCGCCGCGGTACGGGTGCTGGGCAGCGGGCACTCCTTCAACGAGATCGCCGAGCCCGGCGCCGACGGCACCCTCGTCTCCATCGCCGGGCTGCCACCGGTGATCGACGTGGACACGACGGCCCGTACGGTACGGGTCTCGGGCGGCGTCCGGTACGCGGAGCTGGCGCGTGCGGTGGACGCCCGCGGGCTCGCGCTGCCCAACATGGCGTCCCTGCCGCACATCTCGGTCGCCGGCTCGGTGGCGACCGGTACCCATGGCTCAGGGGTGGGCAACGGCTCGCTCGCCTCGGCCGTACGGGAGGTGGAACTGGTCACCGCCGACGGATCGACGCTCACCCTCGCACGGGGCGACGCGCGTTTCGACGGTGCCGTGACCTCGCTGGGCGCCCTCGGGGTCGTGGTCGCCCTGACCCTGGATCTGGAGCCGTCCTTCGACGTCGAGCAGCACCTGTTCACCGAACTGCCGCTGGCCGGGCTGGACTTCGAGACGGTCGCCGCGGCGGCGTACAGCGTGAGCCTGTTCACCGACTGGCGGGAGCCGGGGTTCCGGCAGGTGTGGCTGAAGCGGCGCACCGAACAGCCCCTGGCCGCGTTCCCGTGGGCGGCTCCCGCGACCGAGAAGCTGCACCCGGTGCCGGGGATGCCGGCGGTCAACTGCACGGAGCAGCTCGGGGTGCCCGGGCCCTGGCACGAGCGGCTGCCGCACTTCCGGGCCGAGTTCGTGCCCAGCAGCGGGGCGGAGCTGCAGTCGGAGTACCTGCTGCCGAGGCGGTTCGCCGTCGACGCGCTGCGGGCGCTGGACGCGATCCGCGCGGCGATCGCTCCCGTGCTGCAGATCTGCGAGGTGAGAACGGTTTCGGCGGACGCGCAGTGGCTGAGCCCGGCGTACGGGCGGGAAACGGTTGCGCTGCATTTCACCTGGATCGAGGAGACGGAGGCGGTGCTGCCGGTGGTGCGGCGGGTGGAGGAGGCGCTGGACGGCTTCGAGGCGCGGCCGCACTGGGGCAAGGTGTTCACCGTGCCGGCGGCGGTGCTGCGGGAGCGGTATCCGCGGCTGGAGGACTTCCGGGCCCTGGCGCGAGAGCTCGATCCGGCGGGGAAGTTCACCAACGCGTTCGTGCGGGACGTGCTGGAGGGCTGACCTTCGCCCCGCTCCCCCTGGTCGGGCCGCTTCACGGAGAACGGAATTCCGCCGACTCCGGGCTGTCGGCAGCCCTCCGGCCCGACCGGACGGGAGACTTCCTAAGACCCCTTTCCTAACCCCTTGTCGAAAGTCCTCCGCAGGCCATAGCCTTGCGCCGCGCCGGTGCCGACCGCCCCGGCCTGCCCGAGGCCAGAAGGGACGGGGGACGACCGGTGAAGCGCACCTCACGTGATATCCGCACCGCGAACCGCTACGAGGTGCTGCGCCAGATCATCGCTCAGTCTCCCACCTCCCGGCAGGAGCTCGCGGCCGGCACAGGGCTCAGTCTCGCCACGGTCGCCACGCTCGTCGGCGAGCTGCTCGACCTGCGGATGATCACGGAAGTCGGTTTCGAGGACTCGGCCGGCGGGCGCCCCCGGGGGCTCGTGGCCGTCAACGCGTCGGGGGGCGCGCTGATCGGCGTCGACATCGCGGAGACGTACGTCCATGTCGAGCTGTTCGACCTGGCGCTGAACGTGCTGGCCCGCGCCGACGAGGACATGCGCCCCGGTGAGAGCCTGCCGGAGCAGGTGGTCAGTCATGTGGCCGCCGCCGTGGGCTCGGTCGTCGCGCAGGCAGGCATCGAGGGCGCGCGGGTACTGGGCGTCGGGGTGAGCGTGCCGGGGCAGGTGGACCGGGACACCGGTGTCTCGGAGTACGCGCCCAACTGGGACTGGCACGACGTGCCCCTGATGGACCTGCTGTCCGAGGTCATCGCCTACCCCCTCTACCTGGACAATCCGCTGCGCGCCGGCGCGGTCGCCGAGATGTGGTTCGGCGCGGCACGCGGGCGCGGGGACACGGTGGTGGTCAACCTCGGAACCGGTGTCGGCGCGGGGCTCGCCCTGCACGGCGGGCTGTACCGGGGGGTGAGCAACAGCGCCGGGGAGTGGGGTCACACCACGCTCGTCCTGGACGGGCGGCTGTGCCGCTGCGGCAACCACGGCTGTGTCGAGGCGTACGTCGGAGCGCCCGGGATCATGCTGAACCTGCGGGAACTGAGTCCGCGGAGTCCGCTGCTGCATCCCGAGGACCAGACCGCCACCATCGACGCGCTGGCACGCGGCGTGGAGGCGAACGACCCCGTGGCCCTCAAGGTCGTACGGGAGACCGCGCGTTACATCGGCGCGGGCATCGCCAATCTGGTCAACGTCCTCAACCCCGAAGTGGTCGTGCTCAGCAGCTGGGTCGCCCGCAGGCTCGGCGAACCCCTGCTGCACGAAGTGCGCGAGGCCGTCGGACGGCACGCGCTCAGGCGGCCCTTCGCCGCCACCGAGATCGTCCTCTCCCCCATCCCCACCGACCCGGCCTGTCTGGGTGCGGCGACGTTCGCGCTCGAAGGAGCACTGCAGTCGGTGGGGCAGCGGGGAGCGTCGGCGAAACGCACCACCCCTGCACGGAGCCGTACCGCACCACCTTCATGACGACGGAAGGGATGCACGTGTCTCACCCCCACCGCAGTAGATCGGTCCTGATGACGGCCGCAGCCGCGCTCGCCGTCGCGGGACCCCTGATATCCGTACCGCCCGCATCGGCCGCCACCCCCACGGTGGCCGAGGTCTCCCCCCACGCCGCCCAGACCATCGACGACATCGGCGCTTCGGGCGCCTGGTGGGTCAACGACCTCCAGCACTTCAGTCCCCAGGTGCAGGCCAGGGTGGCCCGGCTGCTGTTCTCCCGGCAGGGGCTGGCCCTGAGCTCGTACCGCTACAACATCGGCGGTGGCGGCGTCGCGGTCACCACGCCGGCCCGCGTCGCCGAGGACTTCCTGAACTCCGACGGCTCCTACGACTGGAGCAGGGACAAGGGCGGGCGTACGTTCCTGAAGTACGCCGCGCAGTACGGCGTCAAGGACCTCATCGGCTTCACCAACAGCGCGCCCGCGCAGTGGACCACCAACGGACAGTCCTGCGGTGGCCAGTTGAAGCCGGAGAACGAGGCGGACTACGCCACCTACGTGGCCGACGTGACCGACCACTTCGCCCGGCAGGGTGTGAAGCTGGACTACATCAGCCCCTTCAACGAGCCCGACAACGACTTCGGTTCGTGCGGCCAGGAGGGCATGAAGGTCACGGTCGACCAACGCGACGACATCGTACGGGCGTTGGGAGCCGAGCAGCGGGCCAGGAAACAGAAGACGTCGATCATCGCCGACGAGTCCAGCCAGACCACGCAGTTCGTCTCCGAACTCCCGCAGTGGATCTCGCAGCCGGGCACCGGGCAGTACGTCTCCGCGCTCGCCCACCACACCTACAACAACCCGAGCGACGGCCAGCTCGCCAATGTCTACGAGACGTCGAGGACCGTCGGCCAGAAGTCCTGGGCCACCGAGATCTGCTGTTTCGGCAAGGGCTCGACCGGCTGGAACCAGGAGTACGACCCGACCATCGACAACGCCCTGCTGATGTCGAGGATCATCTACAAGGACTTCGCGAGCGCACATGACTCCGCCTTCCAGTGGTGGGTCGCGCTCGCGAGCGGGTACGGCTCCTCCCCCACCGAGAAGAACGACGTGGGCTGGAACGACGGCCTGATCTACTACGACCCCGACTACGCGACGAACGGCAACCAGGCGCTGTACTTCACCAAGCGGTACTACGCGCTCGGGCAGTACAGCAGGTTCGTCCGGCCGGGCTCGGTCGCGCACGACGTGACCGGGGCGCCGGCCGGGGTCGAGGTGTCGTCCTACGACAAGGACGGCCGGTGGGTGGTCGTGGTCAACAACCACAACTCCACCGACACACCGCTGAGTTTGCACTTCAACAGCAGGACTCCGGGGCGGGCCGTGCAGGCGGTGCGGACCTCGGCGACCGAGGACTGGGCGAAGGCGGCCAAGCCGTCGGTGAGCGCGGGGACGGCCACGACGACCCTCGCCGCCCGCTCCGTGACGACGTACGTCTTCGACCAGAAGGGTCACGGGAGTTCGGCGGTCACCGGCGCCTGGCAGGGCAAGCAGTCCGGCAAGTGCCTGACCGCGGACGCCTCCGGGGCCGCGATCAGCACCTGCACGGGCGGCGAAGAGCAGTCGTGGTCGTACGACGGCAGCGGCGCCCTGAAGGGCGTCAACGGGTATCTGACGGCCGGGAGTTCCGGCCTGACGACCAGCCCGGACTTCACCGGTGACGCCTCCCAGCGCTGGCTGCTGAACGCCAACGGGCAGATCCTCGGCGAGGCGTCCGGCAAGTGCCTGGACGTCAGCGGACAGGCCACCGCCGACGGCAGCAGGGTGATCCTGTACAGCTGCAACGGCGGGAGCAACGAGGTCTGGAACAGGCAGTGACGCCGGTGACGTCACCGCCGTGATGAGAACCCCACAAAACCCCGTGGGAAACCCCTAGTCCGAGGACCGCCGGCACCCCTGACCCGGCGGTCCTCAACCCCCTTGCGAGACCCACCCGTTCGGGATCCCGAACCGGATACAACGCTTCGAGCAGACTTCGTCCAACCCCTTGCCGAAGGCTTAGCCGAAGGTTAACGTCCCGCACCGCAGAGCAATTCGCGCCACGTAGCGCAGAGCCGTTCACGCGCTGAAGCCGTGGAGCCGCAGCCGCAATCGAGACAAGGACGTCAGCATGTCGGCAATGAGCAACAGCAACTTCTCCCGCCGGTCACTCTTCCGGGCAGCCGCCGGCATGGCCGCCGCAGGCACCCTGGCGGCGTGCGGCAGCAACAACGGGCGCGGCGGGAGCAGCGGGGGTTCGGGCACCCAGCTCACCCAGTACTTCCACGCCTACGGCGAGGCCGGTACGGAGCAGGCCCTCAAGCGGTACGCGGCGGCCTACAAGAAGGCCCACGTGAACACCAACTGGATCACGGGCAACAACTTCGAGTCCGCGCTCTTCGCGGCGCTGCTCACCTCGAAGGCACCCGACGTCTTCGAGTTCCACCCGCAGCTGCAGCTCGTCAAGAGCGGCCAGGTGGCCGACCTGACCGACATCATCGACCCGGTCAAGAGCGACTTCAACCCGAACGACATCAAGTCCCACACGGTCGACGGGAAGATCTACGGGATACGGATGATCGACGACCCGCAGTTCTTCTACTACCGCAAGTCGATGCTGGAGAAGGCGAAGGTCGACGTCCCGACCACGCTCGACGAGCTGATCGAGGCCGCCGCCAAGCTCACCACCAGCAAGGTCAAGGGCATCTTCCTCGGCAACGACTTCAGCGCGATCCAGAACCCCATCATCTGGTCCGCCGGCGCCGACACCATCAACGACAAGAACGAGATCGCCTACCACACGGACGGCGTCGTCGGCGGTCTCAAGCAGCTGCGCCAGCTGTTCACCAGCGGCAACGTGCTCCTCGACGCCCCGACCGACTTCTGGGACCCGTCCTCGCTCAACCAGGGTCTGTGCGCCATCCAGTGGGGCGGCATGTGGTCCATGCCGGCCATGCAGAAGGCGCTCGGCGACGACCTCGGCATCTTCCCGTTCCCGAAGATCGGCAGCGCCGGCAAGCAGTCCGTGTACAACGGCGGCTGGTCGATCTTCGTCAACGCCAAGGGCAAGAACGTCGACGCGGCCAAGGAATACGTGAAGTGGCTGTGGATCGACCAGACCCAGTACCAGGAGGACTGGGCCACCTCGTACGGCTTCCACATCCCGCCGCGCACCTCGATCGCCGCCAAGGCCGACAAGCTCAAGTCGGGTCTGCCGGCCGAGGGCGTGAAGCTCTTCACCGACTACGGCCACTTCGACAACATCGCCTACGACCAGACGATGCAGACCGCTTTCGCCGACGTGATCGCGTCCTCCGTCCGTAAGAACGGCGACCCGGAGAAGGCGCTCGACACCTGCGACAAGAAGGTCAACGTCGAGCTCAAGAAGCTGTTCGGATAGGCCGCGGGGAAGACCACGACATGTCGACCACCACGACACGCGGGGTCGCCCAGCCCGCCCCGGCCAAGGCCTCCCCGGCCCGGCCGCGGCGGGGCCTGCGCGGCAACGCCACCTTCAACTTCTGGCTCTTCACCGGGCCCTTCCTGATCGGCCTGGCGATCTTCGTCTTCGTGCCGATCGTCTGGAGCGTCTGGCTCAGCTTCTTCGACGCCCGCTACACCGTCACGCCGAGTCATTTCATCGGTTTCGACAACTACAAGCAGATCCTGACCAACAGTGAGTTCCCCGGTTCGCTGGTGACGTTCACCGTGTTCGCCGCGTTCATCGTGCCGACCACGTGGGCGCTGTCACTGGGGCTGGCGCTGCTGGTGAACCAGCTTCGGTTCATGCGGGCGTTCTTCCGGTCGGTGTTCTTCCTGCCGACCGCAGTCTCCTACGTCGCCGCCGCTCTGATCTGGAAGATGTCCATCTTCAGCGGTGTCCGCTTCGGCCTCGCGAACACGGTCATCGGCTGGTTCGGCGCGGACACCATCGCATGGATGTCCAACCCCACCCCGCCCTGGTACTGGCTGGTCATCGTGACCCTGCGCCTGTGGATCCAGTCCGGTTTCTACATGATCCTCTTCCTGGCGGCGCTGCAGAACATCCCGGCCGAGCTGTACGAGGCCGCGGCCATCGACGGGGCGAAGAAGGGCTGGCAGACCTTCCGTTACATCACGCTGCCCCAGCTGCGCGCCACCTCCACCGCGGTGATCCTGCTGCTGCTCATCGCCGCCTACCAGGCGTTCGACGAGTTCTTCAACATCATCGGGCAGAAGGCGACCTGGGCCCAGACCCCGCTCATGGTGCTCTACAAATCGGCCCTCGGCACCAGTCAGGACTACGGCGCCGGCAGCGCGGGCGCGGTCATCCTGTCGCTGCTCATCTGTGTCGTCACCCTGATCCAGGGCAAGTTCATGGGCTTCGGAAGGGGGGATGAGTCCAAGTGACCACCACCGCACCGCAGATGGGCAAGCAGCGCAAGAAGAGCCGGGGCGGCATCTTCGGCAACACCGGGCTGTACATCGCCGTCGGCGTCGCCGCCCTGCTCTTCCTGATCCCCTTCTACCTGATCGTCCGCAACTCCCTGTCCACGGACCTGGAGATCACGGGCGCGAACTGGAAGGTGCTGCCCTCCTTCCAGTGGGGCAACATCTCCGAGCTGTTCGACGACCCCACGGTCGACTTCGGCCGTTCCATGATCAACTCGCTGGTCGTGGCCGTCCTCACCACGGTCGGCACCCTCCTGGTCTGCTCCCTGGCCGGCTACGGCCTGGCCCGCATCCCGTACAAGCACGCCAACAAGGTGTTCTACGCGGTCCTCGCGACGCTGATGGTCCCCACGGCCGTCACCTTCGTGCCCAGCTTCGTGCTGGTCTCCTCCCTCGGATGGGTGGACACCTACCGCGGTCTGATCATCCCGGGCCTGTTCAGCGGTTTCACGTGTTTCCTCTTCAGGCAGTACTTCCTGGGATTCCCCAAGGAGCTGGAGGAGGCGGCGCGGGTGGACGGGCTCGGCTACTGGGGCGCGTACTGGCGGATCGTCGTGCCGAACTCGCTCAACTTCTTCGCGGCGATCGCCACGATCACGTTCATCAGCGCGTGGAACTCCTTCCTGTGGCCGCTGGTCATCGGCCAGGACCCGAGCTCCTGGACGGTGCAGATCGCGCTGTCCACCTTCATGACCAACCAGACCGTCAACTTCCATCTGATCTTCATGGCCACCGCCATCTCCATCCTGCCCCTGATCTTCGTCTTCCTCTTCCTGCAGCGCTGGCTGGTGCAGGGAATCGCGCAGACCGGTATCAAGGGCTGACGCCCGCACCGTTGAGACCTGGAGACCGATGACTTCCCGCACCACGTCCACCGATTACGTCGAGGACGTCTCGCCCGGCACCGGGGCCCTCCCGCCCCGCGCCTGGTACGCGTCCTCCGACGCGAAGTCCCTTTCCCTCAACGGCAGCTGGCGGCTGCGTGTGTCGCCGACCGCCGACGCCGAGGACGACTCGTTCGCCGAGGAGGGGTACGACGCCGGGGGCTGGGCCGAGGTCACGGTCCCCGGCCACTGGGTCCTTCAGGGCGACGGCGCCTTCGGCCTGCCCATCTACACCAACCATCTCTACCCGTTCCCGGTGGACCCGCCGCACGTCCCGACGGAGAACCCGACCGGCGACCATCTGCGCGTCTTCGACCTGCCCGAGGACTGGCCGGGCCTCGACGAGGGCGGCGCCGTCATCCGTTTCGACGGCGTCGAGTCCTGCGCCCGCATCTGGCTCAACGGCACCGACATCGGCGAGTTCAAGGGCTCCCGGCTGCCGCACGAGTTCGCGGTCGGCCATCTGCTCAAGCGCAGCGGAAACGTGCTCGCCGTGCGGGTCCACCAGTGGTCCGCCGGGTCCTACCTGGAGGACCAGGACCAGTGGTGGCTGCCCGGTATCTTCCGTGATGTGACGCTGCTGCACCGCCCGGCGGGGAGCGTCCTGGACTTCTTCGTACACGCTTCCTACGACCACCTCACGGGCGAGGGCACTCTGCGCGTCGACTCCGACGTCGACGGGCGGGTGTCGGTGCCCGCCCTGGACATCGATGTCGCCACGGGGGAAGCCGTTACGGTACCGGTCCGGCCGTGGTCGGCCGAGGTGCCCAAGCTGTACGCCGGCGAGCTGGTCACCGAGGGCGAGCGGGTGCCGCTGCGCATCGGTTTCCGTACGGTGGAGCTGGCCGACGGCCTGATCAAGGTGAACGGCAGGGCGGTGCTCTTCAAGGGCGTCAACCGCCATGAATGGCATCCGGAGAAGGGCCGCGCGCTCGACCTCGCGACCATGCGCGAGGACGTACTGCTGATGAAGCGGCACAACCTCAACGCGGTGCGCACCTCGCACTACCCGCCGCACCCGGCCTTCCTGGACCTGTGCGACGAGTACGGCCTCTGGGTCGTCGACGAGTGCGACCTGGAGACCCACGGCTTCACCGAGCAGGCCTGGCGCGACAACCCCGTCGACGACGACCGCTGGACCCCGGCCCTCGTCGACCGCGCCGCGCGTATGGTCGAGCGCGACAAGAACCACCCGTCGGTGGTCATCTGGTCGCTGGGCAACGAGGCCGGCACCGGACGCGGGCTGACCGCGATGGCCGAGTGGATCCACGGCCGCGACTCCTCGCGCCTCGTGCACTACGAGGGCGACTGGAACAGCCGCGACACGGACATGTACTCGCGGATGTACGCCTCGCACGGTGAGGTCGAACAGATCGGCAAGGAGCTGGACGGCGGCACCCACAAGCGCCGGGGGCTCCCCTTCATCCTGTGCGAGTACGGACACGCCATGGGCAACGGCCCGGGCGGCATCGCCGACTACCAGGCGCTGTTCGAGAAGTACGAGCGGCTCCAGGGCGGCTTCATCTGGGAGTGGATCGACCACGGCGTCAGGCACCCCGAGCTGGGCTACGCCTACGGCGGCGACTTCGGCGAGGAGCTGCACGACGGAAACTTCGTCTGCGACGGGTTGGTCTTCCCCGACCGGCAGCCCTCCCCGGGCCTGCTGGAGTTCAAGAAGGTCATCGAGCCCCTGTCGATCGAGGGCGCCGACGCCGCCGTACGGATCACGAACAAGCAGGACTTCGCCGACCTGTCCGCGTTCGCCTTCGAGTGGTCCTGCCAAGTGGACGGCGAGAGCGTCGAGTCGGGCTCGCTGTCCGTGCCCGCGCTCGCCCCGGGCGAGTCCGCGGACGTCAAGCTGCCCGAACCGCCCGCCAAGCACGACGGCGAGACACAGTGGACGGTACGGGCACTGCTGGCCGCCGACACCGGCTGGGGGCCGAAGGGCCACGAGGTGGCGTGGGGTCAGATCCCGGTCGCCGCACGGACGCCGCCGTCCGTCGCCGCGACCGACGGACCGGTGGCCGCCGGCGGTGTGATCACGCTCGGCCCCGCCTCCTTCGACGGCCGCACCGGCGCGCTGAGGACCATCGGCGGCGTCGAGGTGCGCGGGCTGCGCCTGGACGTGTGGCGGGCCACCACCGACAACGACGAGGGCGCCGAGTGGCTGACCGGCGTCCGCTCCGCCGAACTGTGGCGCAAGTACGGCCTGCACCGCATGCGGCACCGCCTGGCCTCGGTGGAACTCGACGACGACGCGCTGACCGTGCGCACCCGAGTCGCCCCGGCAGCCTGGGAGTTCGGGCTCGCCGCGGTGTACCGCTGGACCTCGGACGGCAGCCGGCTCAAGCTGACCGTCTCCGTGGCACCCGAGGGTGAGTGGCCGGTGCCGCTGCCGCGGCTCGGCGTGCGGTTCGGGCTCGCGCAGGCCGATACCGTGAAGTGGTACGGCGGCGGTCCCGGCGAGGGCTATCCGGACACCAAGGCGGCTTCCCGGGTGGGCCGTTGGGAGTCCACGGTCGACGCTCTGCAGACCCCGTACCTGCGCCCGCAGGAGAACGGGGCCCGCGCCGACGTCCGGCTGGCGGAGCTCGGCGGGCTGCGCGTCGAGGGCGACCCGGAGTTCTTCTTCACCGCCCGCCGCTGGACCACCGAGCAGCTGGACGCGGCCACTCATCTCGCGGACCTCACCCCCGACGAGACGGTGTGGGTCAACCTCGACCACGCCCTCCACGGCATCGGCACCGGCTCCTGCGGTCCCGGTGTGCTGCCGCAGTACCAACTGCGGGCCGAGCCCGCCGAGTTCTCGTTCGTCTTCTCGGAGATCAGTTGACGGACACAGACCTTCGGTCCGACGCGGCCGGCCGGCTCTTCAGCCGACCGGCCGCGGTCGCGTCCTGCCTCGGATTCGTTCTCATCGGCATGCTCCAGTCGCTCTACGGTCCCGCGGTGCCGGGTCTGCGCGAGGAGTTCGGCCTCTCCCCGGCGGGCGCGGGCCTCGGTCTGAGCCTGCATTTCACGGGCGGTGTCGCCGGTGTCCTCGCCTTCAACGCGATCCACACCCGGATCAGCAACAGGGCTCTGCTGGGGGCGAGTTACGGACTGATGGCGCTGGGCGCCACGGGCTTCGCGCTCGCCCCGGAGTGGCCTCTCGCGCTCGCCGCGGCCTTCCTCTGCGGACTGGGCTTCGGCGGCATCGACTACGGCCTCAACCAGCTCTTCGCCGGCGGCTTCGGCAACCGTTCCACGGCCATGCTGAACGTCCTCAACGCCCACTTCGGCATCGGCGCGGTGCTCGGTCCGGCGGTGGTGGCATGGCTGGGCCCGGACGAGTACCCGTACGCCTTCGGGGCCTGCGCGGCACTGGCGGCGCTGCTGGTCGTACTGGGCTCCCGTGGCGTACGTACGAAGGAGGAAACCGGTTCACCGGCGGAATCCGCGGCGCGGGGCGGCCTCGGCCTGTCGCGTCTGCTTCTCGGGTTCCTCGTCCTCTACATCCTCAACGTCGGCGTCGAGGCGGGTGTCGGCGGCTGGGAACCCACCCATCTGGAGACCGTCGGCTACAGCGCGACCGTGGCCGCCTCGGCGACCTCGGTGTACTGGCTGATGATGACGGCGGGCCGTTTCCTCGTCGTACCGATCACCCTGAGGTACTCCCCCGAGCGCATTCTCACCGTCTGCGCGGCCGGCATGACCGTATGTCTGCTGCTGGCACGTGTAAAAGGAGTGGCGCCGGTGGCCTACGCCGGTGTTGGGTTGTTCATCGCACCGGTCTTTCCGACCGGTCTGCCCTGGCTGAACAGGGCGCTCCCCCAGGCGAGGCGCGCCGGTGCCTGGGTCATCGCCGCGTCGATGACCGGTGGAGTGGCGGCTCCCCCGCTGCTGGGGGTGGGCATCGAGGCCTCGGGCATCCATGCGGTCCCCTGGCTGCTGACCGCGCTCTCCGCCGCCTCGCTCGCGGCGACGGTCTGGTTGATCCGACTCACCCGGAGGTTCGTCGATTGATCGGCAGCATCGAGGTGCGCGGCCTGTCCCGCACCTTCACCACCACGGTCCGCCGCCCCGGTTTCACGGGCGCGCTCAGATCCCTGGTCAATCCGGAGCGGGTCGTCAAGCACGCCGTTTCCGACATCGGTTTCGACGTGGCGCCGGGCGAACTCCTCGCCCTGCTCGGGCCGAACGGCGCCGGCAAGTCCACCACCATCAAGATGCTCACCGGCATCCTCACACCCACCTCCGGCGAGGCCCGGGTCGCGGGCGTGGTGCCGTACGAGGAGCGGGAGCGCAACGCCCGTAACATCGGCGCGGTGTTCGGGCAGCGCACCCAGCTGTGGTGGGACCTGCCGGTCAAGGAGTCGTTCGCGATCCTGCGGGACATCTACGACGTGCCGAAGGCCGAACACGCGGCGCGGCTGCGGGAGTTCGACGAGATCCTCGAACTGTCCGCGTTCTGGGACACCCGGGTCCGCCATCTCTCCCTCGGCCAGCGGGTGCGCTGCGACCTGGCGGCCGCGCTGCTGCACGACCCGCTGGTCGTCTTCCTCGACGAGCCGACCATCGGTATGGACGTGGTGGTCAAGGAACAGGTGCGGGAGTTCCTCCGGCACCAGGTCGAACAGCGCGGCCGTACCGTCCTGTTGACCACGCACGACATGACGGAGGTGGAGCGGCTCGCCGAGCGGGTCGTGCTCATCAACCACGGGCGGCTGGTGCTCGACGGCACGCTCGACGAGATCCGCCGCAAGTACGGCTCGACGTGGCAGGTGCGGGCCACGCTCGCCGACGCCCACACCGACGTCGTCCCGCCACCGGGCATCGCGGTGCTGCGACAGGACGGTCCGCAGGTGGTGTTCGGGCCGGACGGCGCCGACGCGCCGACGGTCCACCAGGCGCTCAAGGCGGTCATCGAGCGGTACGAGGTGACCGGCGTCGCCATCGACGAGGCGGACCTGGAGGACGTGATGCGGGCCGCGTACGTCCACGCGGGGCCGGCCGGGGAAGGGGACTGAGGTGGCTGTCCTGCACGCGTGGCGCGCCGCCCGTGTCACCCCGCTCGGTGAGCTCCACGCCCCGCCGCGGATGACGGCCGTCCTGATCCGGCTGGTCGTCCAGGTGGTGCTGGTCGCCTCGCTGTGGAGCGGCCTGTACGCGCATTCCGGCCCGACCGCCGGACTGAGCCGCGAGCAGGCGATCACGTACGCGGTGCTGGCTGTACTCGCCTCCCGGCTGCGGGAGTTGGACCAGTACGCGGGCCGGGACACCGTGCTGCAGCACATGCACTTCGGCACCATCGTCTACTGGTATCTGCGTCCTCTGCCGCCCGCCCGCTACCACGCGCTGCGCGCACTCGGCGAGCAGGTCTACGGGGCCGCCTGGGCGCTCGCGGGATACGCGGTGTGCCTCGCCGTGGGGGTGGTGGAACCGCCGGGGTCGGCGGCCGTGGCCGGGGTGTTCGTGCTCAGCCTGCTGCTCGGTCAGCTCATCCTCTACTTCATCATGCTGCTCATCGATCAGTGGTGTTTCTGGATGCTGCGCAACAGCTCCGCCGTGCTGATCCTGATCTTCGCGCAGAACCTGCTGTCCGGTGTCTACGCGCCGCTGTGGTTCTTTCCCGACTGGTTCCGCACGATGAGCACCTTCCTGCCCTTCCAGGCGACGCTCAGCGTGCCGCTGTCGCTGTACATCGGCCGCATCCGGCCGGCCGACGCGGGCGAGCAGCTGGCGATCCAGGCCGGTTGGGTCGTGGTGCTCTTCCTCTTCACCCGGTTCCTGTGGCGGCGGGCCGCCCGCCGTGTCGTCTCCCAGGGAGGCTGAGGCCTGTGAACGCCGTCCGGATCGCCTGGCGCATCACGCGTCTCAATATCCGTGCCCAGATGGAGTACCGGGTCGAGTTCCTGCTGAACATCGCGATCGGCGCGATCTGGCAGGTGTCGGTGATCGTGTTCGCCACCGTGCTGCTGGCCCGGTTCACCGGGATGGGCGGCTGGGACAGCTCCGACGTACTGCTGATCCCGGCGACGCGCATGCTGGCGCACGGGTTGTTCGTGCTCTTCCTGGGCCGGCTGCACGGGGTGGGCCGGTTCATCCAGGAAGGCATGATCGACATCTATCTGGTACGGCCCCTGCCGGTCCACCGCCAGGTGCAGCTGCAGTACTTCCCCACCAACGCGATCGGTGACCTGACCGTCGCCGTCGGACTCATGGCCGGTGCCCTGACGCGCAGTCAGCTCGACTGGACGGCGGGCCGGATCACGTATCTCATCGCCTGTCTGGTCGGTGGGATGCTCCTGGAGGCGGCCCTGTTCACGGTGGTGGCCTGCGCCTCTCTCCGGTTCCCGGCCGCCGACTACTGGGGCCGCTGGCTGGAGGAGCTGCTCGGCACCTTCGGCAGCTATCCGCTGAACGTGCTGCCCAGGGCGGTGAGCGGTCTGCTCACCTTCGGTCTCCCGCTCGCCTTCGTCGCCTACTTCCCGGCCGCGGTACTGACCGGGCACGGGCACGACACGGGCGTACCGTACTGGCTGGCCGCGTCGTCACCGCTGCTCGGGGTGGTCGCGTACCTGGCCGCGAGGCTGCTGTGGCGCTGGAGTCTGAACCACTACGCGGGCGTGAACGGTTGACGTCCCGGGCGGCGCCGGCCCCGGTGGGATCGGCGCCGCCCGGGTGCCCCGGAGGTGTGGTGATCCCTAGGGGCAGCTGATCCGGGTGTCCCCGGTGTCCGTCGTACAGGTGTCGGTGCCGGGGCCGCCGTTGGCGGTGTCGTTGCCGGAAACGTTGTCGACGGTGTTCAGCCGGTCGTTTCCGTAATTGCCGATCAAGGTGTCGTTTCCGGGACCGCCGTTGAGGGTGTCGTCGTTGTAGCCGCCGTCGACGCGGTCGTTCCCGTAGTTTCCGTAAACGGTGTCATTGCCGTTGCCCGCGCTGATGGTGTCGTCACCGCCGAGGCCGCAGATCACATCGACACCCGAGCCGCCGGTGATGGTGTCGTTGCCGCTGGTGCCGATCCGGGTGCAGCCGCGGGCGTTGTTGACGGTGGTCGTCGCCGTGGCCGTGTTGTTCGCGGTGTTCGGGTCCGTCTGGGTGGCGGTGACCGAGGCGCGCTCGGAGAGGGTGCCGGTGGCCCTGGGTTCGGCGACTACGGTCACCGTCGCCTGCGCGCCGGGGGCGAGGGTGCCGAGTGCGCAGGTGACGGCGGTCGTGCAGGTCCCCTGTGAGGGCGTCGCCGAGATCACGGATCCCGCCGGGCCGGTGAAGGTGTCGGTGAGGGAGACGCCGGTGGCCGTGGCGGTGGTGCTGTTGTTGGTGACCGTGATGGTGTACGTGGCCCGGTCGCCGATGCTGACGGTGCTCGTCCCGGTCTTGGTGACCGACAGGTCGACACCGGCCGGGGGCGGCGGGGTGCCCGTGCCGCCCAGGTAGCGGGCGAGGGCTCGGTCGCCGTCGCTGTCGTCGCCGAAGGCGAGGATCTTGGCGTCCGGCTGGAGGGCGAGGCTGTTCACGATGTCGCCGGTGCCGAAGTCGGTCGTCGTCCGGCCGTTCGTGCCGAAACCGGTGTCCAGGGTGCCGTCGGCGTTGTAACGGGCGAGCGCGAAGTCGCCGCCGGCGGTACCGCCCGCGACGATGCGGTCGTCGGGCTGGAGCATGAGGTCCTGCACCGCGGAGCCGGTGCCGAAGCTCGTGGTGACCACACCGCCCGTGCCGAAACCGCTGTCGAGAGTGCCGTCGACGTTGTAACGGATCAGTGTGAAGTTGCTGCCGGTCGATCCGGAAACGACGATCTTCCCGCTCGACTGCACCACAGCGGTCTCGCCGAAGTTGTATCCGCCCAGGTCCGTGGTGACCCGGCCGTCGCCGCTGAAGGTGGTGTCGAGGCTGCCGTCGGGGTTGTAGCGGGCCGCGGCGAAGTCGAACGAGGTCTCGCCCGCGTAGCCGGCCATGACGATCCTCCCGTCGGGCTGGAGCGCCATGTCGTTCCCGGTGGCGCCGCCCACGTCCTGGAACGAGGTGGTCACCTGACCGTCACCCCCGCCGAAGGAACCGTCCGGAGTGCCGTTGGACAGATAGCGGACGAGCGCGAACTCGCCCCCGGCCGTGCCACCGCCCAGGATCTTCCCGTCCGGCTGCACCGTGACGGCGGCCGCGTCCTCGGCACCGCCGGCCAGTCCGGGAATGACCCAGCCGGTGCCGGCGCCGCCGAAACCGGTGTCGAGCGTGCCGTCCGTGTTGTAGCGGGCCACCGTGAACCAGCAGCAGCCGGCGTTCTCGTCCGCGGTCTTCTGGGTGCGTCCGACCACGACGATCTTCCCGTCGGACTGGATCGCGACCCCCTCGGCCACGTCGTCGCCGCCCTCGAAGTCGGTCAGCGCCTCGCCGCCGCTGCCGAAGGAGGTGTCGACGCTGCCGTCCGGGTTGTGCCGCATCACGGAGAACTCGTCGTCCAGGTTCACCGGATCCTGCCTGGTGCCGACCGTGACGATCTTGCCGTCGGCCTGGACCGCCAGGTCCTGCCCGTCGGCGAACGTGCCACGGGTGACACGGACCTTTCCGCCGGTACCGAACGACGGGTCCAGATCACCGGGTACGGCGAGGGCACTTCCCGGCAGCGCGACGACGAGCACGAGCGCCGCGGCGGCGGCTCGCAGAAGTCCCCGTAGGGATACAAGGTTGGGCATGCGCCCAGCTTCCGGACGCCCGTACGACACCGGTCGGCGGCTGGCCAGGGAGTGGGCCCACTGGACCGCACACTTCCACCCGCCGGGGTGACCGCACCGACAATCGGCATACGCTCGCCGTCCGGTGGACCTCGGACGTCAACTGCCTTTTGGAGAAGTTCAGTTGACGCGGAGGCCTGCGCAGAAACGGTTTCCCGACCGTCGATTCACACCTATACGGTAATTTCGTTCGTCCTCTGCCGGACGGGCCGAGGCCTACCATCCCTGGAGGCGTTTTCGACGCTTTCGTCAAGGAGGGTCCCATGGTCACGGCGGTCGTGGTGGGAAGCGGTCCCAACGGTCTCGCGGCCGCCGTCCTGCTGGCCCGCGAGGGCGTGGACGTGACCGTCCTGGAGGCGGCCCGGACGATCGGCGGGGGAACCCGCACCAGCGAGCTGACACCCGGTCTGCTGCACGATCACTGCTCCGCCATCCACCCCATGACGGTGGGCTCACCCTTTCTGGGCGGGCTCGGTCTCGAACGGCACGGTCTGCGCTGGCGGCTGCCGGAGATCGACTGTGCGCACCCGTTGGACTCGGGCGCCGCGGGGGTGCTGCGCCGGTCGGTGCCGGAGACCGCCGAGGGGCTCGGCGCGATCGACGGGCCCCGGTGGCGACGGCTGTTCGGGCCGCTCGCCGAGGGCTTCGACGGGCTGGCCGAGGACATGATGGGACCGCTCGCACGCGTCCCCCACCACCCCTTCCTGCTGGCCCGGTTCGGGATTCCGGCCCTGCTGCCGGCCGGCACGGTGGCCGGGCTGTGGCGCGGCGAGCAGGCCCGTGCCCTGTTCGGCGGGGTGGCGGCGCACGCCTTCCGGCCTCTGAACCGGCCCGCGACCGCCGCGATCGGGCTGTCGATCGTCGCGGCCGGGCACCGGCACGGCTGGGCGGTGGCCGAGGGCGGATCGCGGGCGATCACCGACGCGCTGGCCTCGCTCCTGACCGAGTTGGGCGGACGTGTCGAGACCGGATTCCATGTGCGCTCGTACGCCCAACTGCCACCGGCCGACGTGGTGTTGTTCGACACAGCGCCGGGTGCGGTGGTCGACATCCTGGGCGACCGGCTGCCGACGCGGGTGGCTCGCGCCTACCGCCGCTACCGGCACGGGCCCGGCGCCTTCAAGGTCGACTTCGCGGTCGAGGGCGGGGTGCCGTGGACGAACGAAGCGGCGCGACATGCGGGGACGGTCCATCTCGGCGGCACCTTCGAGGAGGTCGCCGCGGCCGAACGGGCCGTCTGCGCGGGGCGGATGCCGGAGCGGCCGTTCGTCCTGGTCGGCCAGCAGTACCTGGCCGACCCGAGCCGGTCGAACGGTGACGTCCATCCCGTGTGGACGTACGCCCATGTGCCGCACGGTTACGACGGCGACGCGACCGACGCCGTCGTACGGCAGATCGAGCGCTTCGCGCCGGGTTTCCGGGAACGGGTCCTCGACAAAGCGGTCCGCTCACCGGCCGGCTACGCGGAGTACAACCCGAACTACGTCGGCGGGGACATCGTCACCGGCGCGAACACCGTCCTCCAGCTCATGGGCCGCCCACGGCCGGCCCTCGACCCGTACAGCACCGGCGTACCGGGTGTGTTCCTGTGCTCCGCGGCGACCCCTCCGGGGGCCGGGGCGCACGGAATGTGCGGAGCGTTCGCGGCGAGGTCGGCGCTGCGTCATCTGCGGGGCGGTCACCGGCACCGGGCACTCGCCGGAAACAGGTCGTAGAGGAATGCCGGGAATGCGGTTTCACGCGCCGTTCCGAAGGGGCAGCGCAGGCTGCCGACGCCCGGCCGGCACCCCTCGTGCAGGATGGCCACCATGTACGGACGCTTCGGAAACCCCAGCCCACGCCAGGTCGAGCCCGGTGACCATCCCGCGTGGGACGAGGCCCTGGCCCTGGTCAACCGGGACGTGGCCGCGACCCTGCCGGATCAGAGACCGCTCCGCCTCATGGCCCTGCCGCCCTGGGAGGAAGGGGGACCGGAGATCGTCCACGTCACCCTGGCGAACGGCGAGTGGTGGGGCGAGCACCTCCGGCACGACCCCGCCGAGCCGCACCCCGATCCCCTTGCCGCCCTTGCCGCCGTCGCCGAGGCCGCGCAGGACACGGTTACCGAGCGGCTCTGGCAGGCGTGGCCGGTATGCGCGGCGCACGACCGTGGGATGCACCTGAGTGAGGACGAGAGTCACCCCGTGTGGCGGTGCGCGGGCGACGGACGGGATCCGGCGCACGTGGGAGCGCGGGTCGGCGAGCTCGGCACGCAGTCCGCGGCGACGGGCCGGTCCTCATCGCTGGACCGATCCACTCCGAGCGATCGGTCCACTCCGAGCGACCGGTCCACTCCGAGCGGCTGAGCGTGTTTAACGCCCGCGCCGGCGGACCGGCCGGGCCATGAGCAGGTTAACCGGTCGCCGGGAGCAACCTCGGTCAGCTAGTTTTCTTCCTAGACCCTCTAGGAAGGATCCGGATCGCCATGGCCAGAGCCGGTCTCACCCCCGACCGCATCACCGCGGCCGCCGCCGACCTCGCCGACGAGATCGGGTTCGAGAACGTCACGCTCTCCGCCCTTGCCCGCCGCTTCGGCGTCAGGGACGCGAGCCTGTACTCGCACATCCGGAATCTCCAGGACCTGCGCACACGGATGGCGTTTCTGGCCGGTGGCGAGTTGATCGACCGCATCGCGACCGCGGTGGCCGGCCGGGCCGGCAAGGACGCGCTGACGGCATTCGCCGACGCCTACCGGGAGTTCGCGCTGACGCGCCCCGGCCGGTACGCCGCCACCCAGATCCGTATCGACCAGTCCCTCATCGCGGACTCCCCCGAACTGCGCCGCACCGCCGAGATCACCTACGGCATGCTCCGCGCCTACGGCCTCCAGGAGCCCGACCTCACCGACGCCGTCCGCCTGCTGCGCAGCACCTTCCACGGCTACTGCGCCCTCGAGGCGACCGGGGGATTCGGCGCTGCGCGTGAGGTGCGGCGGTCCTGGGAGAAAGCGGTCGACGCACTGCACATCGCCCTCGAACACTGGCCCCGGGAAGGAACTCAGAACCATGACTGAGCAACTCCACTACGACGTGCGGGGCAACGGACCCGTACTGCTGATCGTCCCCGGTGGCGCCGGGCACCCCATGGGGCTCGGCCCGGTGACGGAGGCCCTCGCCGACCGCTTCACCGTCGTCACCCACGATCCGCTGGGCCTCGGTCACGGACGCCTGGGACAGCCCGTCGCCGACCAGAGGCCACAGGACTGGAGCGACGGCGCGGCCCGAGTGCTCGATGAGGTGCTCCCGGAAGGGGAGTCGGCTTACGTCCTCGGGATCAGCGCCGGCGGGATCGCCGCACTCGATCTGCTCGTCCGGCACCCGCAGCGGCTTCGGCACATCGTCGCGCACGAGCCGCCGTGTGTGGGCGTACTGCCGGACGGGGCACACCAACAGGCGAAGTTCCTTGAGGTGTACGACACTTACCGCGCCGCCGGACTGGAAGCGGCCGGCGACCGGATGAGCGCCTTCCTGGCCGGGCAGGAGCCGCGGGAGCAGGCTGTGACACAACCTCCCGCGCCGGACGAGGAGCTGAACATTCCCATGGCCATCTTCCTGACCCGCGTCCTGCCGCACTTCACCAGATACACGCCCGCTCCTGACGCCCTTGCCGCCTCCCCTGCCCGCCTCACCCTGGCTGCCGGTGCCGATTCCCGCGGCCAACTCCTCCACCGCACGGCCGTGTTCCTCGCCGAGCACTCCAAGAGCTCGTTCGTCGAGCTCCCCGGTGGACATCTCGGCGTGATGGAGCACCCGGTCGCCTACGCCGAGCGACTCGCCCGGACCCTGGCCCCGCTCGACGACCCCGGCGCTCCACTGGCGCGTTAGCCTGCCGAAGATCACGCCCGGTCACGGTGGACGACCTCGTCGTACGAGGGTGCCCGGCCCGCGGGTGTCCGCCCGGCCCGAACGTCGGCCACCGTCTCCAGGGCGGCCCCCAGCGCCCGCCGGTACAGCAGCGAGCCGAGGCTGACACGGTGCACACCGAGGTCGGCGAGCTGGGGAAGGGTGGGGCCGGTGGGCGAGTAGAGGATGTTCAGGGGTACCTGGACATGCCGGACGAGGGCGGCGATCGTCCCGGGGTCGATGAGCCCGGGGACGAACACGCCGTCTGCACCTGCCTGTTGGTAGGCGTCGAGCCGCCGCAGTGTCTCGCTGATGCCGTCGTCTCCGCTCACTTCTCCCGACCAGTACGTGTCCGTCCGGGCGTTGACGAAGAGGTCGGGTGCGGCGGACTTGACGGCGGCGATCTTCGCGATGTGGCGCTCCAAGGGGCCCATGCCGTCCTCCAGGTTGACGCCGACGGCCCCGGCCGTCCACAACTGCCGCGTGAACTCGCCCACCTCGTCCGGGTCTTCGCTGAAGCCGCCTTCCGCGTCGACCGACAGCAGGAAGGGGCCGTCGCCGAGGGACAGGGCGAGGCGGAGGGTCTCGTCGCGGGTCGCGGAGGCGCCGTCGGGCAGTCCGACGGCCGCGGCGACACCGAGGCTGGTCGTTCCGATCGCGCGAAATCCCTGTGTGGCGAGGGCGGTTGCGGAGGCGTGGTCCCAGGCGTTGGGCAGGAGCAGGGGCCGCTCGGTGCGGTGCAGGTCCGCGAACGCCGTCATGCGAGGTCCCCCACGGCGTCGGCGTAGTACGTGGATCCTCCGAGATGGCGGGCGAGTTCACGAAAGCTCAAGCCTTCACCCGGTGAGTCGTCGAGTTGTATGTCGGGGAGCGCGTCTAGGGCGAGCCGGGTGAGCCTGCCGCCGGCCTCGTCGAGGTCCTCCTGGGTGAAGGGCGCGAGATCCGCCTCTGTGATGCCGGCGGAGGCGTGCCACCGGTCGGGCTGCGGCTCCTGGCCGGCAACGGACTGGGCGTCGGTCTCCGGCACGGGCTGGGCGTGGGTGTCCTGCGTGGCTTGGGAGCGGGTTTCCTGTACGGGTCGGACGTCGGCTTCCGGCGCGGGTGGGGCTGGCGCTTCCCTCACGGACCGGACGGGCGCTTCCTGCGAGGACGGAGCAGACGCTTTCTGCGGGCTTTCGGTCATGGCGGCACGGTAGGCGCGTGTTGCTTCGGTGCCGGCCGAAGTGTGCGGGAGGTGAATCGGTTTCCCGGGCGGCCTCAGACGCCCCGCTCCGTCGCACTCCGCTCCACACAGAACTCGTTCCCCTCCGGGTCGGCGAGGACGGCCCAGCCCGTGCCGTCCGGATTGCGACGGTCGTCGACCAGTGTGGCGCCGAGGGCGAGCAGGCGGTGGACCTCCTCGTCGCGGCTGTGTTCCTGCGGCTGGAGGTCGAAGTGGACACGGTTCTTCACGGACTTGGGCTCCGGCACGGTGACGAACAGAAGACCTGCGCCGGCGATCAGTGCCTCGGGGTCGCCCGGCTTGTCGTCGTCCTGCAGAGGTTGTCCGAGCACCTGGGCCCAGAAGCTCCCGAGCGCATAGGCGTCGGCTGAGTCGATCGTCACATGGCGGATGGAAGAGGTCATGCGCGCGATTGTCGTGAGCCCGGTCACGAGCGGCAACCTTTTTACGGCCCGCGCCGACCTGGGGACATGACATCCGCAAGACGCACGACGTCTCATCGCCGGGTCCGGGTCGCCCGCACACCCGTGATCGCCGGACTCGCCGCGACCGCCGCACTGCTCGGCGCCTGGTACGCCACCGCCGGCGCCTCGACGACCACCGCGGGCGACCTCACGGTCTCCACCACCTCGGTGAGCCTTCCGGCGAAGTTCCCCTATCTGTCAGCCGGTTACAACAACACACGCGAGTGGACCCGGACGGCGACCGCGGTCGCCCCGAACGGCACCCTGCGTGTGGCCTGGCCGGCCGCGGACGGCGTCCATGTCACACCGCTGAACTCGGCCGGGAAGCGCTCGGGCGCGGACACCGTCGTCAAGGGCGCCAAGGAGGTCGGCGGTCTGGTCGCGCACAACGACGGCTTCGCCCTGCTCACCCGGGTCGCCGACACCAACAAGTGGCACGACACGGCGGCAGCGCTCATCCGCTACAGCAACGGCAAACAGAGCTGGCGTACGAAACTCACCGGAACCGCTTCCCACGACACGTCCCCGACTCTCGACGGCCAGCTCACCTGGAACGGTTCCAAGTACGGCGCGTACTTCGTCGTGCACGGCGCGGGCGGCTTCGCCGACGGGCACTACGGCGACAAGCTGTCCTACATCAGCGGCAAGGGCGCGAAGCTGAGCGGCGGTTGGAGCTGGGGCTGCAGCCACAACGAGGGCATCGCGCTGCACGCCGAGAAGACCGGCGCCTTCACCTCACTGTGCTTCGACGACTGGCGTTCGGGCCTGTTCGTGTCGACGGGCATCGGCGCGCCGGACGTGGCGCCGGTCGTGCAGCGTGAGCAGTGCTGGGCGGGGTACTGCGGCGGCACGTTCCCCGGCCGCACCGGCGACCTGGTGCGCTCGTCGACCGGCCGTTACGCAACCGCTTTCGCCTCTCGTGGCGCGGCCTCCGCGAAGAAGAACGCGGCCGACTCCTCGGGCCGCGGCTGGACGGTCACCCCGAAGACCAGCACCCACCAGGTGGCGGTCGCCTTCCTCAAGAACCGCAACTCCGGTCCCGGCAAGGCGATCTACCTCACCAGCGCCAAGGGCACCGAACATGTGGACGTCCACCTCGCGCCGTACGGCAAGGACCGGCTCCTGCTGTCCTGGGAGTCCCTGAAGAACGCGAAGTGCGGCGCCGGCACCTGCACCGGCACGTTCACGGGAACACATCTGCGGCTCATCGACTGGAACGGAAGGTTCCAGCGCCCGGACAAGGTGGTCCAGGCCCGGATCACCGGGGATCTCGCGGTCCTGAAGGACGGGACGCTGACCTGGGCATACGTGCCGGTGACACCGTCGTACGCGTCCCCGCTGAACGGTGCCTCCCCCACCTCGAAGACCCTGAGGATCGCCCGGCTCACCCTCTGATGAGGACGACGGACCCGGCTAAGCCGCTCGGCCGTCCGGCGCAACACCTCCACGGGGAGCCCCGGACGGCCGACGGCAGCGCCCGCTCATTCCGCGGTGTCGGGCGCAACGACGATCCCGGTCCCGGGCGCCCCCAGCAGAATCCGCACCTCGGGCCCCTCGGACCAGCGGACGGTCAATTGCCGTGGTCCGTGCGCCAGAACGCTCACGGTCTCCCCCAGCGGCACCGCGTCCGCGTCTCCGGTGAGCCGAGCGAGCGCGACGAAAAGCGTGTCGCCCTCGCCGGTCACGCCGGTCAGCGTTTCCGACAGTCCGACGGCCGGCAGCAGCTCGGACCGCACCCCCTCCGCCGCCGCCCACCCGGTCACCCGCACCGGCGTCCCCGGCACGGCCCCCGCCACCAGATGCGCCCGCACCTCCACGGCCCCACGCGCCACCACCACGCTCGTCACCCGGGCGCCTCCACCGGCCGTGTGCCGGGAGGCCGCCCATCCCTCCCCCACGCCCAGCGGCTCGATCTCCGTGCGGCTCGGATCCTCCCCGACGATCACGCTGTTGTCGTACGACGTCGAAGGCACCGTCACCGTCGAGTACGCGAGTCGCGTGTAGTAGGGGTCGTAACGGACGTCCTCGCTGCCGTGGTTGTGGAGGCGGACGACGCCGTCCGAACTCGTGGACTGCAGCAGCCAGTTGGGCGGACCGACCGGAGTGGTCGCATCCGCGCGGTCCGTCGGGCCCGGTTCCTCCGTCGCCGTCCACACCGGATGGTTCTCCGGGAGGAGCAGACCGAGGAAACCCTTGCTCGCCCAGTAGGGAGAGGCGGGGCCCGAATAGCCTTGGAGGACGGCGGAGTCGGGGCCGTGCCAGCCGAGGGTCAGCAACCCGTGCTCATCCACCGCGCCCCGCTCCAGGAAGTACTTCAGCGCGCCGGACGCCAACCGTCGTGTCTGCCCCGGCGTCAGCGGCGTACGTCCGGACAGTGCGCCCAGCCACAGCGGGGCCGTGGTCGCGAAGCGGTAGGTGAGCGAGCGGCCCTGGTGCATGGGTGCGCCGTCGCCGCCGAACAGGCGCGCGTAGTCCTCCAGATGGCGGGAGAGCCGCCCGCCGTAGAGATCCAGCAGCCGCTCGTCGTCGGCGAGCCGGGCGTGCAGCACCGGGTAGAGGTGCATGGCCCAGCCGTTGTAGTAGTCGAACTTGCGGCCGTCGCCGTCCGTGTACCAGCCGTCGCCCACGTACCAGTTCTCGATGCGCTCGAGGCCGTGATCGATCGCCTTGCGGGACGCCTCCGTCTCGTAACCGATCTCGTGGAGGAATCCGCCGACCGTGACCGGGAACAACTCCCAGTTGCAGGGCCAGGCTTCGGCGGTCAGCGCGTCGCCGAGCCAGGCCGCTGCCCGCTGTCGTACGCCGTCGTCCAGGCGGTCCCACAGCAGTGGGCGCGTCAGCCTGAGCGCCAAGGCGATCGACGCGGCCTCGACGAGCGGCTGGCCGCGGTCCTCGATGCGGGGCCAGATACCGGTTACTCCGGCCGCGAGGCCCTCGGCATAGCGCTCCAGCGCCGTCTCGTCACTGCGGAAGGCGGCGAGGAGCAGGGTGCGGGCGTAGCCCTCCAGGCCGTCGGAGAGCCGACCGGACCAGCTCTGGCGGTCCCCGGGGAAGTGATAGAGCGCACCGCCATCCGTCGCGTACGGCTCGACCGCGGCGAGCAGGGCGTCGGCCGCCGCCTCCCAGTGGGAACGGGTGTAACCGGTGTACGGGCTCAGGGTGTGATCGGCGGAGGGCAGGTGCATGGCTCTCTTTTCAGCGGGTGTGGCTGCGGCGTCGGTGCCGTCGCCGCGTCCCCGGGCGCCGGTACAGGCCTGGGGCGCCCCGGTTCCGGTCGGGACGCCCCAGGGGCTCATTCCACCCGCACCAGGCCCCCGGGCACCAGGTGCTGTGCGACGAGTTCGTCACGCACCAGGCCCGCGTACACGGTGGCGCCGTGCACGGAGGTGTGGGTGTTGTCCTTCTTATCGTTGTAGAGATAAATCGCCTTGGAGCCCTCCACACCGAGGGCCTCCACCAACGCCTTCGTCCGCGCCGTCAGGTCGATCAGTGGTACGTCCTCCGCGGCCGCGACCGAGCGGATGACAGCAGGATGGTCCACACCGAGACCGTTTACCAGCAGCGCGGTGTTGTTGTTCAAGGTGCCGTCGGCATTGAACCACCGACGGACGATCGGCGTCACCAGGACAGGCCGACCGCCCTTCTCCCGCACCCCTGCCACCAGTGTCTCCAGATTGGCGCGGTATGTCGCCTCGTCGGTGGTCTTGTCGTTGTGCGCCAACTGGACGAGGACCAGGTCGCCGGGTCGGATCAGGGGTTGCACCGTGCCCCAGAGCTGCGGGTTCCCCAGATAGGTGACCGTACTCTCCCCGGAGTCCGCGTAGTTGGCGACGGACAGGCCCTTGCGGAGGAACTGCGGGAGCTGCTGTCCCCATCCGGAGTACGGGTCGGCGGGCTGGTCGCAGACCGTGGAGTCGCCGACAAGGAAGATCTGGCGGGGGTGGCGGGCGGGAGTGACGCGGATGTCCGCGAGCGAGGGGGCCGAGCCGCCGATCGTGAGATCCAGCCCGCCGGTCCCGTCCGGTCCCGTCGGTTCGCCTTCCGGTGTGCGGACGTTGACGGTGAAGCTGCGGGTGACGCGTTCGCCGGCCGCGGCGGAGGTCTCGGGGAGCAGGGAACGCCGGGTTTCGCCGCCGATGGCGGTGCTGGAGTCGCTCTCGCCGCCGAGGAGGACCCTGACGTCGTAGGTGCCGGGCGGGACGTCGAAGTGGCAGGCGGTGGCGGTGCAGTGGTCGATGCCGAGGGGGCGGGGTCCCCCGTGTGCCTGGGCCGGTGCCGGGGTCAGGACGGCGCTCAGGGTCAGCGCCGCCAGGACGGCGAGGTTGAAACGTCTCATTCGCGAATCCCTCCGGGGAGACGGCAGGACGACAGGGCCTGGCGGCTGGACCGTACCCCTATCGGCAAGCGCTTTCTAGTCTCAGGACCAATTTCACAAGATTGCCAACCTCCCGCACGCGAAAGCCCTTTCGCGAAATCGATTCAACTGTCACTCTCACAACCACTCGCACCCCCACGGTTCCCGAGGGAGGCACCCCCATGTCCGACACCCCCAACAGACCGGTCGGCCGCCGCACCTTCGTCCTCGGCTCGGCGGCCGCCGTAGGCACGGCCGCGCTCGCCGGACCCCTCGCCCCGTCCGCGTCCGCCGCGAGCTTCGGCTGGAGCGACGACGGCTCGAACTACGTCGTCGACACCGGCGCCAGTCTGGTCTTCAAGGTCAGCAAGACCAACGGTGACCTGACCTCGCTGGTCTACAAGGGCACGGAGTACCAGGGCTACGGCGGCAAGAACTCGCACATCGAATCAGGCCTCGGCACCTCGACCGTGACGATCGGCCAGTCGGGATCGACGATCCTGATATCGGTTTCGTACGGCACGCTCAAGCACTACTACGCTGCCCGCAGCGGCGAGAACAACGTCTACCTGTGGACCAACAAGGCCGACGACTCCGTTTCCGCAACCCGTTACATCGTCCGCGTCAACGCGGGAAAGTTCCTCAACGACGAGCCCGACTCCTACACGTACACCACCAGCACGATCGAGGCCTCGGACGTCTTCGCCAAGTCGGACGGCCAGACCCGCTCCAAGCACTACTCGAAGCACCGGGTGATCGACTACGACTACATCGGCTGGACGACCGGCAGCGTCGGCCTGTGGATGGTCCGCTCCAACCACGAGAAGGCCTCCGGCGGCCCGTTCTACCGCTCCCTGCTGCGCCATCAGAGCGCGGACGGCGGCGGCCTGTACGAGATCCTCTACTACGGCGAGAACCAGACAGAGGCCCAGCGCTTCGGCCTCCAGGGCCCGTACGTCATCGCCTTCACGGACGGCGGAGCGCCCTCCTCCTCGCTGTACCACGCCAACCTCACCACCTCCTGGGCGGATTCCCTCGGCATCTCCGGGTACGTGGCGGCCGGCGGGCGCGGGAAGGTCGCCGGCGTGGGGATCACCGGGCGGGACACGTCGTACGCGTACACGGTGGGGCTCGCCAACTCGGCCGCGCAGTACTGGGGTTCGGCGCGTTCGTCCGACGGTTACTTCTCCATCGCGGGTGTTCTGCCGGGGACGTACACCCTGACCGTCTTCAAGGGTGAACTGGCCGTCCACACCACCTCGGTGACGGTCACCGCCGGCGGGACGACCACGCTCAACACCATCGCGATCCCGTCCTCCAACGACCCGAGCAACGCGAGCGTGATCTGGCGCATCAACAACTGGGACGGCACACCCGGCGGCTTCAAGAACGCCGACCTGATGACGTACGCGCATCCGTCCGATGTCCGTGCCTCCTCCTGGACCGGGAACGTGGTGATCGGCAGCGGCACGGAGACCTCTGCTTTCCCCTGCTACCTGTGGAAGGACGTCAACAGCGGCATCATCGTCTACTTCAGGCTGACCGCCGCCCAGGCCGCCGCCGCGCACACCCTGCGCATCGGCGTGACGACGGCCTATGCCAACGGCCGGCCGCAGGTCGTCGTCAACGACACCTGGACCTCCGCCGTCCCCTCACCGCCCTCCCAGCCGAGCACCCGGTCGCTGACCGTGGGCTCGTACCGGGGCAACAACTACACGTTCACCTACAGCGTGCCGGCGTCCGCCTGGCTGACGGACACCAGCGCGTACAACACGCTGAAGATCTACGTGGCGAGCGGCTCGGGGTCGACGTCCTTCCTCAGTGCCGGCACCTCGATCGACGCGATCGACCTGCTGAGCTGATGTCTCGGTGAACTGACGTCAGGTTCCGCGTGTCCACTGCTGGTTGGTGCCTCCGTTGCAGGTGTACGTGATGAGGGAGGCCGAGTTGGCGGTGGACGCGCCGGACACGTCCAGGCACTCGCCGGTGGTGCGGGCCGTGATGTTCACATAGGAGCCCGAGGTGACGACCGACCACTGCTGAGCGGTGGCTCCGGTGCAGTTCTCCTGGGTGACGTTGGTGTCGTTCTCCTGCAGACAGAGGGAGCTGCCACGGCCCATCAGCTCGTAGTAACCGGTTCCGAGATCCTTGAACCACCACTTCTGGTTGGTCCCGCTGTTGCAGGTGTACTGGCTGATCGCGATGCCCTGCCACAGGGACTGGTTCGGCACGTCCGCACACTTGCCGCTGTGTCGCGCGATCAGGGTGTTGTACGTGGCGCTGGTGCCGCTGACGGTGCCGGCGGCGGTGTCGATGGTGACCTCCGGGTACCAGGACATGGACATCGAGGTGGAGGTGGGGAAGGTCAACGGCAGCCACACGTAACGGGAGTCGTTGACGGTGCCGCCGAAGGAGTTGCCCCAGCGGTCGCCCATGTAGAGGTACGAGGTGCCGGAAGTGCCCGCGACCGGGAGGACGTACGCCGTCTGGGAGTTGTAGGCCGTGGAGTCGCCGACGTTCGTCCAGGACGTCCAGGGGCCGGAGAGGCTGGTCGCGGTGGCGTACTGCTGCTGGTTGGCGCTCCAGCCGGTGGCCCCCGATGTCAGCATGAAGTAGACACCGCCCCGCTTGAACAGCGCCGGGGCCTCTCGGTGACCGCCCGCCCAGGGGTTGGCGACCAGGCTGTCGATGGCGGTGTAGTCGGAGGTGAGCCGGTAGATCTGCAGGTCGTAGTTCTCATTGGCCGCGGAGACCATGTAAGCGGTTCCGTCGGTGTCCACGAAGGTCGTGATGTCCCGGGACATGTACTGGCCGAGCGGCTGGAAGCTGCCCTGGTAGGTGTAGTTGCCGTCGACGGTGTCGGAGACGGCGACGGCGGCGCGGGCCTGGCTGTAGTCGACGCCGTTCTCCTTGTGCATCCACATCACGAACTTGCCGGTGGAAGCGTTGTAGATGACTTTCGGCCGCTCGATGTAGGCGGTGCCCAGCTCGGAGGCCGACGACTGGGTCAGGACGTGGTTGCGGAACTCCCAGTTCTTCAGGTCGGTGGAGCGGTAGGCGTCCACGTACTTGAAGGTGTTGTCGGAGTTGCGGTCCTCTCCGAACCAGTAGTAGTAGGACCCGACCTTGATGACACCGCCTCCGTGGGCGTGCACGGCGTTGCCCGAAGTGTCCGTGAACTGGGTGCCGTTGGTGATGGTGTAGGCGGCCGCCTGGGCCGGTCCTGCGGTCGCGAGGGCGCCGAACAGGCCCAGACAGAGGGCGAGCAGCACCGCGTACGCACGTCTCATCTCACGCACTCTCCTTTACGGAGTCGGCCACCGTGTCGGCCACGGGGATGCCGAAGTCGGGGGTGCCGTCCGGTTTCCAGCCGAGTCTCTGGATCCGGGTGTGGCGGTTGGGGTCGTTCAGGGGGTCGCCGGTGATCTCCTTGTACTGCCGGGCGTGATAGACGAGGACATCGCTGCGACCGTCCTCGGCGACCGTGAAGCAGTTGTGGCCGGGGCCGTACTGCCGGGTGGAGTCATTGCTGGTGAACACCGGGGTCGGGGACTTGGACCAGTTGGCGGCGTCCAGCAGGTCGGCGCCCGCGTCGATCGTGAGCAGGCCCATGCAGTAGTGGAAGTCGGTGGCACTGGCCGAGTAGGACAGGAAGAGCCGGCCGTTGCGGGCGAGCACCGCGGGGCCCTCGTTGACCTTGTAGCCGACGCACTCCCAGTCGTACTCCGGTGTGGAGAGCCGGACCTGAGGACCCGTCAGGGTCCAGGGGTTCTCCATCCGGGAGATCCACAGCCCGGTGTTGTTGTCCATGCCGGGCTCGTGCTGCGCCCAGAGCAGGTACCGGCTGCCGCGGTGGCTGAAGGTGGTGGCGTCGAGGGAGAAGGTCTCCCAGGCGGTCTTCACCTGCCCCTTCTCCACCCAAGTGCCCTGGAACGGATCGGGGTCGGCGTTCTCCAGCACCCAGATGCGGATGTCCCAGACGCTCTCGGCGGGCGCGGACGCGAAGTAGATGTACCACTTGCCGCCGATGCGGTGGATCTCCGGCGCCCAGATGTGGGCGCCCATGGCGCCGGTGGCGTGCTTGGTCCAGATGACCGATTCGGCGGCGGTCGCGAGGCCGTTCAGGGTGCGGGAGCGGCGCAGGATGATGCGGTCGTACTCGGGGACGGTCGCGGTGAAGTAGTAGCAACCGTCCGCGTGACGGTGGATGTGGGGGTCGGCGCGCTGCCGGACCAGGGGGTTGATGAACGGTGCGGCCTTCCTCGGGCCGGGAGCGGCTTCGGCGACTGCGGGGGCCGCGGCCAGGACGCCCGCGGCCAGGGCGCCTTTCAGCAGCAGTCGTCGATCGGGGACGTCGGGAGCGCGGCTCATGCGGGACTGCCTCTCGGGTGGGGGTGTCCTGAGAGTGATGTTCGGTATTGAGAACATCTGTTGTTATTGCGAACAGCCGAAAGGTAAGGCTGGGCAACGAGGAGGTCAACGGGTCTGACGTGAGAAAAGAAGGCGCTTTCTGCGCGCCGTATTTTCTGTTATCGAACCTCGTCCCGGCCGTCTCCGATCATGTGCGCAGCCATTTCCACAAGACAGCAGCCGCCGCGGGAGCCCTCGCGACGGTGATCGCCCTCACCGTCGCCGTGCCTGCCGCCTCGGCGGCCGGCACCCGCGACGCGACCGCCGACGTGCTCGCCGACCGGGACGTTACCCTGACCGGCGACACCGTGGTCACCGTGCCTGCCGGGACGACGACGTACGACGGTGTCCTCCGCGGCGAGGGAACGCTCACCGTGCGCGGCGGCGGGACGCTGGTCCTCACCAAGGACAGCGACTTCACCCTGCCGAGGCCCCGGCAGCGTCAGGTGGTGCGTACGCAGGGCGGAAACCACCCGTACACGACGGTCACCAACCCCGACCCGCCGGCCATCACGGTCGAGCGGGGAGCGACCCTCCAGTACGGCACGGGCGGCGGCACCGGCCTGATCGGCCACTTCCCGTACCACACGCCCGGCTACCAGCTGAACGAGCTCAACATCCGGGTCGACGGCACCTTGAGGTTGTCCCTGACCCGCACCTTCAACATCGGCACCATCAGCGGCGCGGGCCTGGTGACCCAGCCGCGCGACATGTGGGGCACCCTCGACCTGGCCGGCACCCACCCCTTCTCCGGGGTCATCGACAACGGTACTGGTATGGCGGTCGGACGCCCCGAGTACCCGGTGGCCCTGCCCCGGGTGCGCGCGATCCTCAACCAGGGCTCCTGGATCGTCGACACCCCGCTGCATCAGACGATCACCCTGCGCCAGAACTTCTACGAGCGTGCGTACGGCAGCGACGTCAACGTGCACACCCGGCCCGGCAGCAGGGTCGTCCTCACCGGCCAGTACAGCTACAGCGACCAGGGCGGCGACACCAGGCCGTCGCTCAGCGACCCGAGTCTCAACTGGCGTGCCATCGCGCACCGGTTGAACAAGCGCGGCACCAACGTCGAGGGCGCGGACGTCCAGTGGGGCGACGGCACCACCGACCGGATCTTCATGCCGGGCACGAAGGACACCGTTTACATCAACCTGCACGAGAAGAGTGGCCGGCGTTCGAAGCTGACCTTCGACTACAACGGTCCCGTCACGTTGGGCGCCCCCATCGGCGGCGGCGTGTATCACGACACACTGGCGGCGCCCGGCGCCGGGGACGTCGTCATCGCGGGAACGCACGGTAACGACGTGACCTTCGCGGCGGCGCAGTACTACGACGGTTCCACGACCGTGGAGAAGGGGGCGGTACTGCGGCTCGGGCTCGGTTCGGGGGGAAGCGGCGACGGCTCACTGCTGACGGGCACGGAGCGGCGGCGGATCGTGAACGACGGGACCCTGGTCGTACGGAATGCGACACATCCGGTGGAGCTGTCATACCTCGGCGGGACGGGGGCGTTGGTCCAGTCCGGCGCCGCGACCACCACGTTGACCGGGAGCGCGGTGACGTACACCGGGACGACGACCGTGACCAAGGGGACGCTGGCTCTGCGCGACGGCGCGACTCTCACGCGGAGCAAGGCGATTCGGCTGACCGGGGCGGCTTCACGGCTCGACGCGGGTTCGTCGGGCCTGCGGGTGACGACGACGCTCAGCGGCAAGGGCACGGTGCGGGGCGCGGTGACCAACGAGGGTGTGATCACCGGCGGGTTGACGGTGTCCGGCGCCTACAGGCAAGGCACGAATGGCGAACTGGTTCTGTCTCAGCGGCCGTTGAAGGTACAGGGATCGGTCAGGTTGGCGGGTGACCTCGACTTGTCGGCCGCCGGGACGAAACCCGCGCACGAGATCACCGTCCTGGAGCACACCGGCAAGTCCAGGACGACCGGCGCGTTCAAGGGCCTGAAGGAGGGCACCGCCCTCGAACTCGGCGACACCACCTACCGGATCAGCTACAAGGGCGGCGACGGCAACGACGTGACCCTCACCGCGACGAGCGCGACCCACGCGAAGAAGGCCGAGTTGCAACGCACGGCAACGAACGCCGCCGTGGCACCCCGCACAGCCGACACGGCCGGCACCGGCCTGGGTTGGTGGCCCTACGTACTGGCGGTCGGCCTGCTCATAGGCCTCGTGATCCCGGCGACCAAGCGCAGGCGTACAGGTGGACACGCGGCGAGGTGAGGCATCCCGACGGCCGGCGGATCGTCCGGCCGGAATGTCGCAGGGCCGTCTCACCACCGACCGGGACCGTGCGAGTGAGGTGAGGGTGAGCGGGTGCGCCCGGCGCCGCTGGTGGACGTCGACGGATCGCTGAATCCGTACACCGCGGAGCCCCACCGAAAGCCCGAGGGATACGAGACGCCTGGGCGACCGCGCTGGACCGACCTCGGTACACCGTCACGCACTCGGAGCCGCCGAAAATCCCAGCCTCGGTGCCAGTTCACGCGCCTCCTGTGCCCATCCGGCGAGGAAGGCGAGCGTCAACCCCCGCTCTCGGTAACGGAGTTCACCGGACACCACCCGCGCGCCCCCGTAGTCCGTCTGCTTCTCCCCCGCCCTGGCGAGACTCAGTGCGGTGAGCCAGTCGTACTTCACCGCCGACGCGCACACGGCCAACCTCACCGCCTTCTCGTCGCCTCGCCAGCCGCTCTCCCGCAAGCCGTGCAGATACGCCTCGTATGCCCGCGCCGCGTACTCGGGCAGCCGAGCAGCGGGTACGAACAGGTCGAAGACCGAGTCGGGGACGTAGTTTCCGAGGTCCTCTCCGAGCGCCCCGTCACCGGCGAACGCCCAGTCGAACAGCACACTGTCGGGGCCGTCCGCTCGCACATTCGCGGGCCACAGGTCGAGATGGCTGAAGGTACGCGGCAATGCTTCCATGACGTCCAGAAACCACTCACGGTCATGGTGCAGCCGGACCATCTCCCGGCGCAGCCCGGCCGGAAAGTGGTCTCGCACCAGAGGTTGTCGCCAGGCCTCGTCGTCATCGAGGAGTTCCTGGCCACGCGTTTTACTACCGACGTACTCACGCAGAAACCGCTTCGAGAACCACCGCCGGTCCGCCGGCTCGCCCACGGCTCCCTGTGCGGCGCCCAGCCGACGCGTGTGCGAGACATGCCGGTCCAGTGACCAGGACGTCGCGGGTTCTCCCCGTACGTCCTCCAGCCACAGGGCCACATCTCCGTCCGCTCGCTCGACACAGGCGAGCAGACGGGGCGCACGGAGGCCGTACCGCTCCCACACCCGCACGAGCCCGGACTCGTACGCGTCGGCCTCACGCCGCCAGTAGTTCCAGTGGCGCGGATCGTCCGTGGCCGCCCAGCGCCCGGTGGCCTCCTTGTTGCGGGTCAGGACCTTCAGGACGGCCGTCCGGCCATCGCCCGACACTCGCCACACGCCTGCTGTGACACCGTTCTTGGGGTTGTGCACGAGCGGTTCGAAGACGGCGTTTCCCGTGCCGAGGACGTCGAGCGCCTCGGCGTCGCGGAGAGCGGTTTCAGGCATTCTCCAAGGATGCCGTCCGCCGCCCCGCAGCCACACGTGCACCGGAATACCCGCGAACTGGAACGGCACGCCCTGGTAGACGGCCGCTCGGAAGGGTCGGCGGCCTCGGCGGAGCTGGTGGCGGTCATGGTCTGTTCCCGTGGGTACGAGCGGGATGGGGAGGGGTGATCGCAACTTGCCGTCCCACATGCTGGTCGAACTGTTCATCCATCGGACGCAATCGGCCACTGTGGGTCGCTTCGCCTAGCCTCGTGGCATGACCAGCGACACCTCCGGCGACACCTCCCTCGCCGCGGCCCTCACCGCCGGCACCGTCGTGCTCGACGGTGGCATGTCCAACCAGCTCGAATCCGCCGGGCACGACCTGAGCGACGAGCTGTGGTCGGCGCGGCTGCTCGCCGAGCAGCCCGAGGCGATCACCGAGGCACATCTCGCGTACTTCGAGGCGGGCGCGGACGTAGCGATCACAAGCAGTTACCAGGCGACGTTCGAAGGATTCGCCAAGCGCGGGATCGGTTCTGACCGGGCTGCCGAACTCCTCGCGCTCAGCGTGGAGTTGGCCCGTGAGGCGGCCCGGCAGGCGCAGGCGAGGGGCGTGACGCGGCCGCTGTGGGTGGCGGCGTCGGTCGGGCCGTACGGAGCGATGCTCGCGGACGGCTCCGAGTACCGGGGACGGTACGGCCTGAGCGTGGACGAGTTGGAGGCTTTCCATCGGCCCCGTCTGGAGGTGCTGGCCGCCGCCCGTCCCGACGTGCTCGCTCTGGAAACGGTTCCTGACGCCGACGAGGCGCGGGCGCTGCTGCGGGCGGTACGGGGGCTCGGGGTGCCGGCCTGGCTGTCGTACACCGTGGACGGTGAACGCACTCGTGCGGGTCAGCCGCTCGAGGAGGCTTTCGCTCAGGCGGCCGACGCGGACGAGGTGATCGCGGTGGGGGTCAACTGCTGCGCTCCGCAGGATGTCGATCGCGCGGTGCGGACCGCTGTCCGTGTCACCGGCAAACCGGTGGTCGTGTATCCCAACAGCGGCGAGGCCTGGGTCGCCGAAGCCCGTGCGTGGAAGGGGCGTTCGATGTTCGCGCCGGAGGAGGTCGCCGGGTGGCGGGAGGCGGGGGCTCGGTTGATCGGGGGGTGCTGCCGGGTGGGGCCGGCGGCTGTTTCGGGGATCGCGGAGACGTTGCGTGCGGGGTGAAGGGGGCGGCTGCGCCTGATCGACGTAGGGGCTGAGGCGGTGTCGGGGTTGCCGCTTCGCGCCGTGGTGCTCGGATTCACTCGGCCGGGGCCGCATATCGGCTCAGCTCCGCATGTGGATTCGGCTGACCGCCCTGCACGAGGCAGGACTGAGCGTGCCGGGCGATGTTTCGCTGGCCGGTTACGACGACATTCCGTTCGCCCGCGACCTGCATCCCGCCCTCACCACGGTTCACGTCCCGTACGAGGAACTCGGCCGCCTCGCCGTCCGCACCGCATTGGGCCGCACGCCGGAGGCACCGGACGAGCATCTGCTGTTGGGGACTCATGTGGTGGTGCGGGACTCGGTGAAGGCAGTGGGCCGGTAGCGGAATCGCCGGCCGGCCTGTCACCTGCCCCTCGATCCACTGCGTTCAGTGTCGCCGCACCGCCGCCGAGCGGCGCAGGCGGCGTATCGCCGAGCGGAGTTCCCCGGCGAGCAGGGGCGCGTTGTCGGCGGGGCCGGCCGGGGCGGGTTCGCGGGGTGCGGGCTCGGCGGCCGTCCACAGGGCGAGTTCGGCGTCGCGGGGGCCGTACTCCGTGTACGGCTCGTCCGAGCCGAAGACACGCACCGGATGAGAGGTGTTCCACCGTTCCCACCCCGGGTCGCCGTCCACCGCGAAACGCACCCATGCCTGGTGCATCGCCGTGGCCAGCTCTTGCGGCGCGCCCTCGCCGGCGAGCTTGCGCGATTCCGGTACGTCACCGGTGTCGAAGACGAAACCGAGCTCGAGGGCGTGGCAGGCTCCGAGGCCGGGGAGGGTGGATGGCCAGGCGAATTCGTAGACGTGAGCGGTTTCAGGGCGGGCGTCGGCCAGCCGGTGCAGGGGCATGCGCAGGAGGTGGTCGGTGACGAGCTGGCCCACGATCTCGGACGTGCCGGCCTCCGGGTGGAGGGCGCGGTAGCCGCGGGGTACCTCGGTGCCGCAGTGACAGCGCGCCATGGCGCCGGCGAGGGCGACGGCACCGAGCCGGTCGACGCGTTCGAGGAGGCCGCCGGGGACGAGCCAGAGGCGGTATTCATCGCTGGTCCAGCCGAGCATCAGGTCGACGTCCCTGGCCATGCCGCCGTCGACGAGTGCCTCCAGGGGGTCGCGCGGGACGAGGTCGCCGTCGATGACCAGTCCGAAGGAGGGGCCGCCGAGGACGGGGCTGCTGAGCCGGCCGACCTCGGCCTGGGTGCGCAGCAGCAGCTCGCGGTCGACCTCGGCGAAGGCCGCGGCGGTGGCCGGGATCTTCAGCCGGGTGGCCATACGGCGCACCATCCGCCGTACCTTCTCCCGGTCGAACGCCTCGGGCGGCCCGCTCTGCAGAACCGCGCGTCGTACCAGGCCCTGCGCCTGCGGGGCGGCCAGCAGGGCGCCGATGCTGATCGCGCCCGCGGACTGGCCGAAGAGGGTGATCCGGTCGGGGTCGCCGCCGAAGGCCGCGACCGACTCGTGCACCCAGCGCAGGGCGGCGAGCTGGTCGCGCAGCCCGGGGTTGGCGGGGACGTCCGGGAAGAGGCCGTAGCCCTCGACGCCCAGCCGGTAGTTGATCGAGACGAGGACGACACCGTCGCGGGCGAAGCTCCGCCCGTCGTACACCGGGACCGCCGAGGAACCCCTGGTCAGGGCGCCGCCGTGCAGCCACACCAGGACCGGCAGCCGGGCGGACGGGCCGGGCTGCGGCGTCCAGACGTTGAGGTTGAGGCAGTCGTCACCCGGGACTACGGGGTCGGACAGGTATTTCTGGAAGGCTTCGGAGTACGGCGGTTTCGGCGGCGTCGGTCCGAAGGAACCCGCGTCGCGCACACCGTCCCACGGCTCGGGTGGGACGGGGGGCCTGAAGCGGCGCGGGCCGAAGGGGGGTGCGGCGTACGGGATGCCGCGGAACACGGCGACGCCGTGCTCGTACCGGCCGCGTACCGCCCCGTAGGGCGTGCTCACCACGGGGTCCCTCCGGACTGCTGCCGTCATACGCCCACCAGCCTCCTCACCGCGCCTCTGCACCGGTAACAACAGAGCATCACAGATCGCTCCGGTATTCCGGTGCAGAGCGCGCATCGGCGGCTACACGGCGTAAACGCTTACGTGTGTCATCGCTTACTTGGCGTACATCAGCCGAGATGTACTTGTCGTCCAGGTACAGGCGGCGGTTGCACTTGGCCACGTACAGCGCGGCCTTCATGAACCTCCGGTCGTCGCCATGTTCGAAGTTTCGAAAGTCCGGCCCCGTGAAGACCTGGCGAAGACCGACCTCTTCCCGACCTGTGCCCGTGAACCTAGGGTAGGAAGCGCTTACTGCTTAGTGCGCCGGTCGAAACTTTTCATGGCCCTCGGGCGGGCCGGAGAGGTGGTTTCCTATGGTCCGTACGGGAAGTGCGAGTGTCGCGGCCGGTCCGACGCTGGCCGTGGTCGCCCGCGAGGCGGGAGTTTCCGTGCCGACCGCCTCCAAGGTGGTCAACGGTCGGGAGGACGTGGCGCCGGAGACGCGTCGGCGGGTGACAGAAGCGCTGGACCGGCTCGGTTATGTCCGCAGACCCCGTTTCGACGCGGCCAAGGTGCCCGGTCTTGTCGACCTGGTCGTGCACTCCCTCGCCAGTTCCTGGTCGGGGGCGGTGCTGCACGGGGTGGAGGCGGCGGCGCACGACGTGGGCCTGGAGGTGGTCGTCTCCGCCGGGCTGACCCGGACCCGCAGCGGACGTCCGGAGCGCGGCTGGCTGGACAAACTGATCGCGCGCGGCTCGTCCGGGGTGCTCTTCAACCTGGCCGAGCTGACCACGTCCCAATACACCTGGCTGGACCAGCATCGCATCCCGTACGTCCTGATCGACCCGGTCCTCGAACCACCGCCGGGCGTCGTGTCGGTCGGCGCGGCGAACTGGCAGGGTGGCGTGACGGCGACCGAGCATCTCCTCTCGCTCGGCCACGAGCGCATCGCCGTGATCGCCGGCCACCAGCGCAAGATGTGCAGCAGCGCGCGGGTCGCCGGCTATCGTTCGGCGCTCGCCTCGGCGGGCATCCGGCACCGTCCCGAGTACGTCCGGCACGCCGGTTTCGACGAGACGCTCGCCCACCGCCGCATGCAGGACCTTCTGGATCTGCGCGAGCCTCCGACAGCGGTGTTCGTCTGCTCGGACCGGATGGCGCTGGGCGTCTACGAGGCGCTGGCCGAGCGGGGGTTGAAGGTGCCCGAGGACATGAGCGTCGTCGGTTTCGACGACCTCCCGGAGTCCCGCTGGACCACGCCTGCCCTCACGACCGTCCGCCAGCCGCTCTCCGAGATGGCGGCGACGGCCCTGCATCTGCTGGTCCGCATGATGGAGGGGGACCGCCCGGAGGGCACCCGTACCGAGTTGTCGACACGGCTCGTGGAACGGGGGAGCACGGCCCGCCCGCGCAACTAGCAACTAGTCTTTCCGCGCGGCCCAGTTGATGCCACCCAGCAGATGGGCACGGAACTCCGGGTCGTCGCCCATGCCGCCGCCCTCGTACGACGCTTCGTCGGCGCGGAGCAGGATTCGCGCCGAACCACGGAGACTGGAGCGGAAGTCGTACCACTCGTCGGCGAACTCCCAGATGAGTGGAAGGTGTTGCGTCGCCGGGTCATGGCTGTCCCCTACGACGGCCTTGCCCAGCTGGTACTGCCGCTCCCGTCCGTGCTGGCAGGGGCTCTCCTGGCGGCCGTTCTCGGAGCCGTGGCCTTGTTCGCGTTCATGGTCCATCGGATGTCCGGACCCGGCGACGCCTTCTCCTGTCGGTATGCGTATCGACGGGTCCCGTGTCTCGGTCAAGTTCCCGACCTGCCCGACGGACAGGGCGGAGACGGTCGAGGTGTACGACGGCGATTCCGAGAAACTGCCCTGGCGGGCGCACGGCCCCAAGACGCCTCAGGGTGAGCGCGGCACGGTGGCGCTCTGGAAAGCGGACGACTTTCTCGAGGCGACTGCGGCGACCCAACCCAGGGGCCTGCCGCGGAGCCTCGACGTCTCCGTCACCTACGCCGGGACCGACGACGGGACGGGAGGCGTTTTCGACGTGCGCCAGGTGATGACCGCTCACCTCGGCGAGGGCCGGTACTGGACCGAGGGATGTCCCATGACCGAGGCGGAGATCGACGCTCAATTCGGCTGCACGCAATAGCCGGCGCATCCAACGACCGCGGCTGTTGAGTCGTTTGCCTCCGGCACCCGCCCGAACGCCACCACAATGCGTACATGGACGATGACTGGCAGCAACAGATCGACGCCCTGCACGAGGAGTTGGTACGGCTTGACGATCCCGCCGCATGGGTGCGGGAGCACGACGCCATGGAGGCCTCGTTGCGGTATCCCGACTTCGCCCTGCGTGGACCGGTGTTCGGGGTGGCCGTGCAGGATCCTGAAGTGGGCACGGAGTGGCGGGTGCTGAAGCCTGTGGTGGACGGGATGCCGCAGATGGCCCGGGACTCGTTGCAGTCGTATCTGTTCTTCACCGCGAAGGACGAAACCGAGGACCGAGCGGTCCGGCGTGAACTGCTGTCGGCCGTACGGGTGTTGGAGCGCGAGGCGGTGAACGAGGTCGCGGCGTGCGGGGTGCGCTACCGGATGGTGCGCGGAGACGAGTTCGCCCGGGCGGGACAGGACGGGCTGGAGCCGCCTCGGCCCACCGATCCGGAGCCGGTGGAGCGCCTCTGGGAGCGGAGGCTGCGGGCGGCACCGTCGAGGGACACCGGGTTCGTGCTCGATCCGCAGCGGGTGGACGGGCCGGCTGCGGGCGCGCTCAAGCTGGGGCTGCGGGACTTCGCGTACAGCGGCGCCCGTTTCCCGTCCGCCGTGCGGGCCGATTCCGAACGGGCCGTCGGCACGCACCCGGAAATCGTGTTGCTGCCGGCCGGTTTCGGCCTGGTGGAGCGCGGCGACCACAGCGGCTGGTGCCCGCGTGGCGCGCTCATGCCGACTCCGCACGACGCCCGTCGCATGTTCTACGACGGAATGGCCGAGACATGGGCCCTGCTGTACAAGTTCGACGAGGAGACGAAGGCCCGCTATGCCGCGGCGGCCGAGGAGTTCCGGGCGCTGGGCCGTGCCGATGAATTCCGGGTCGCCGACCGGTTGTTCAGGATCTGCCGGATCGAGCGAATGGTACGGATGGGGGCAGAGGGGCCGGAGACCCCCCGGCCGTCGGACGTCGACGAGTACGGCCCCATGAAGATGCACCCCACGATGAACGAGGACGGCACTCTCACCCAGGACGACTGAACGTCAAAGTCCTTCGCTCGGCACGGAGTTGTCCGGTGCTCCGTCGCCGTTCGGCGGCAGGTCACCGCGTTCGACCGGTGCGTTCCCGGTCGCCGTGGGGGGCGGCGGCAGCAGGTCGGCGAGTTCGGCGGCGGACGGGCGATGGACGGCGAGGAGTGCCTTGTGCAGGGTGGCGCGCGGGACACCGGCGCCGCTGATCAGGATGACGTACCCCTTCTTGGGCTCGGCGTATCCGTGCTGCCGACCGGCACTGCGGTACCAGGCGTCCCCCTCACGTGTGCACCTGGTCGGCTCCCCCGCGGACGAATCGCCCACGGGCTGCTTCCTACAGGTGTCCGCGGTCCATGTGCCACGGTCGATCCGGAGTTGGATCTGGGTGCCCGTCTTCTGCGACCAGTAGACAGCGGAGAAACCGTCTTCACCGGACGCACCCACGGACTGCTGGGCGAGGGTGAATCCAGGGCTCTCCGTGACATGGACAAGTTCCGGAGCGATGCCCAACGCCCTGGCTCGGGCGGCGAGTTCCCCTGGATCGGCCGGGGAGGGACTCGACCCCGGAGACCCCGGAGACCCCGGGGATTCCGACGGACCTGCGGAGCCTGGACCGCTCCCCGACCTCTCCGTGCCACACCCGGCGAGCAGCAGCACGGACAGAAGCAGTGACGGCGCCAAGGCACGAGGTCCACGGTTCACGACCCCATCCTGCCGCACAGGTGTTCCATCGCGGGGCCGTTGCCCCATAGCCTCGACTTCGATGAACGCCATCCCCGCGCATCTGGACCACCTGGTCCTCGCGACCCCCGATCTGGCGGCCACGGTCGCCGACTTCACGCGGCGCACCGGTGTGACACCTGCCCCCGGCGGTGCCCACGTCGGACGCGGCACCCGCAACTTCCTTGTGTCGCTGGGCGGTTCCAGCTATCTGGAAATCATCGGCCCCGACCCGGAGCAGTCCACCCCGGACGGCCCCCGCCCCTTCACGCTCGACCAGCTGGCGACCGCCCGGACGGTCACCTGGGCCATCAGCCCGCCCGATCTCGACGCGGCGGTCGCGACGGCCCGTTCCCGGGGCTACGACCCCGGTGACATCCGTCCGATGAGCCGTCGGCGCCCCGACGGCACCCTTCTGGAATGGCGCCTGACCGACGGCGACACCCAGCACCCCTCGGGCCTGGTGCCCTTCCTCATCGACTGGGGTGCCTCGATCCACCCGACCGCCTCCGGCCTTCCCGTCGCTCCCCTTCTCCACCTGTCGGCGAGCGCCCCCGCCCCGGAGGAGATCCGCCCCCTCCTGTCCGCCCTGGACGTCGAACTCCCCCTGACCAGCGGCCCGTTCGCGCTCACCTTCACACTGGACACCCCACGGGGCCCGGTCACCTTCGGCTGATCGCCGGCTCGCCGAGGCCGCCCCACAGCCGACCATTCATCGAGACCGCCCCACGACACGGCCGCCCGTGTCCGATTCCTTCAAGACCCCCCTGCGGCCACCTGTCTACGGTGCTCCCATGACTCCACGCATCGATGCCATGGGCCTGGTCGTCTCCGACATGGCGGCCTCTGTCGCCTTCTACCGCAGGCTCGGACTGGCCTTCCCCGAGGACGCCGGGAACCAGGCGCACGCCGAGGCCGAGCTGCCGGGCGGGCTGCGCCTGCTGCTCGACACCGAGAAGGCGGTACGTTCCTTCCACCCCGCATGGCGGCCGCCCAGCGGCGGAAACCGTGCCGGCCTCGCCTTCCGCTGCGACAGCGCCGCCGGGGTCGACTCGGTGTACGAGGAACTGGTCGAAGCCGGTTACCACGGCGAGCTCAAGCCATGGGACGCCTTCTGGGGCCAGCGGTACGCGGTCGTGCACGACCCGGACGGCAACGGCGTGGACCTGTTCGCGCCGCTACCGACCGAGTAGCTGCCGGAGCGGCACACCGGCCAACTCCTTGACGTCCCGAGCGAGATGGGCCTGGTCGGCGAACCCGGCCCGCGCGGCCGTCTCCGCGTACGGCACCCCGCCCCTGGCCATCCTCAACGCCCGTTGCAGCCGCAGCACACGGGCCAGCGTCTTGGGTCCGTATCCGAAGGCGGCCAACGACCGGCGATGCAACTGCCGTGCGCCCAAGCCGAGTTCGTCGGCGACCGCTGCGACGGGGCAGCCCGAGTCGAGGGCCGTGACGAGGGGCCGTAGCAAGGGGTCGGGGGGTGCGGTGTCCGCGGCGAGCCGCAGCGCCAACTCCTCAAGGCCGCGCTCCGGTGCGTCGGCGGCGTGCACGCGCGAGGCGAGCCGGCGTACCTCGGAGGCGGACCGGAGATCGGCGAGTTCGATGCGCCGGTCGAGCAACTCATGCGCAGGCACACCGAGCAGCGCGGGCGCGGTACCGGGAGAGAAACGAACGCCCGCCCACACGCCCTGGGCACCCTGGGTGACGTAGGCACGCGTATCCGGCCCGGCGACGAGCAGCCGCCCCTCATGCCAGAGGAGATCCATGCACCCGTCGGGCAGGACACGTCCGACGCCGTCGCCGGAGGGAGTGTTTCTCCAGACGACCGCCCCGGGAAGCCGAGACGCCTTTTCCCAGTACACGTACGCCACCTCGGTCACGCCTCACCGTCACCTGTGTCGAAAATAGTCGCCCACGCGGAAATCCGCCCCCGAAACTCCTGTGGATTCACCCCGTGCGCTCTCAAAAAAGCGCTCAACAAAGCGAAAGCGCTCCCCTGTCCCACCCGTCGAGCAATGGCCTCCACTGTTTCCTCTCCATCACGCGGCGCCCCGGACCACGACGTCCGTCCCGCTGTCCCCTCCGATCCGGTGCCGTCGGCCGTCAGGACTCCTCCGGTTTGTGCGGGTGCGGTGGGTGTGTGCTCTTCACGTGGGTGCGCAGGCGGGACGTCACGTCCTCCGGGGGGAGGAAGCGGGACCAGCGCTCCGGGAACTCGGAGGGCATGTCGGGGTCGTCGGGGTCGGACTCGTGGCCGGCGGCGGCGCGGGCCACCTGCTCGGCCAGCTGGACCTCGCGCAGGCGTTCGTTGGCGGCGCGGGCCGCGGCGGTCGCGGCGGCCGGCCACACCCGGTCGATCGCCGCGTTGACCGCGGCTCCGACGAGGACCGCGAAGGCGCCCACCCCGATCCACAGCAGCACGGCGACGGAGGCGGCGAGGGAGCCGTAGATGGAGGCGCCCTCGATGGTGTGGGTGAGGTAGATACGCAGCACGAAACTGCAGACCACCCACATCGCGAGGGAAACCAGCGCGCCCGGTACGTCCTCGATCCACGGGGAGCGCACGGGCACGGACCAGTGGTAGAGAGTGGTCAGGAAGACGATCGACAGGACGATGACGACGGGCCAGTACAGGACCTGCACCAGCGTCTCCGACCACGGCACGATCCGTACCACCGCGTCCGGCCCCGCGACCATCAGCGGCAGTGCGACCGAGCCGATCACCAGCGCCCCGATGAACAGCAGAAACGCCACGATCCGGGTCTTGACGATGCCGCGCACGCCGTCGAGGCCGTACATCACGGTGATGGTGTCGATGAAGACGTTGACCGCGCGGGAGCCGGACCACAGGGCGAACAGGAAACCGATGGAGATGACGTCGGGGCGGCCACCCTTCATCACGTCGTGCAGGATCGGTTGTGCGATCTCGGAGACACCTTTGTCGGACAGGACGGTCCGGGACGCCTCCAGGATGTTGCTCTCCAGGCTGGAGATGGAGTCCGTGCCGGTCCAGTCGTCCACGTAGCCGAGCAGGCCGATGAGGCTGAGCAGCAGCGGCGGCACGGACAGCAGCGTGAAGAACGCGGCTTCGGCGGCGAGGCCGAGGATGCGGTACTCCATGCAGGAGTTCACGGTGTCCTTCAGCAGCAGCCAGGCGGTCCTGCGCTTGGAGACGTTCCGGTAGAGGGCGCGCGCCCGGTGGAGGCGGCCGGAGGACCGCTGCGAGGAATCACTTGCTGGCTGCACGACCTAACGGTATCCGGCGGGTGCCGGTGGGCTCATCCCCCGGCCCCCAGGCAACACGGCGGAAACCCTTGGCAGTAATCCGATGATTTTTCTGTCATGTTCGCTTTGGCCGAAATGTTCGTTCATGTACATGAACCCCCTGCTGCGCACTTCACGGGGGGTCCGGAAATCGCCATTGAATGAAACGCCCTTGAACCGTTCATGAAGCCCCCGAAACAATCGGATTGCATTCGCTGCACACTCACGGCGGCCCAGGCGCATTCCCCCGTGCCCTATCGGCCACTCCACGCACTCGCGCACCATTCTGAACTCACATCTCATCGTCACCGAATTCGGCTCCTTCGCGCAGACCCGTGAACAGGGGCCGCATTTCCGTCGTATTCCAATCGGGGGAATTCTCATGCCTGCTCCGCAATCGTCGACGCACACTCCGTCGCAGGCCCACCCGGGCGGCGAGGTGACAGCCGCCCCGCGGATCACCGGAGTGGACACGGCACGCGGACTGGCGCTGCTCGGGATGTTCTCCGTCCACGTGTACGGAGCGTTCACCGACTCCGGCCCGCCGACCCCGGCCTGGATGCTCGCGGGCGGGCGCTCTGCGGCGACCTTCGCGCTGATGGCGGGGGTGGGGCTGGCCTTCACGACGGGCGGGCGACGCCCGGTGGTCGGGCGCGGCGCCCACGCGGCCGTGGCGGTACGGGCGCTGCTGATCGGGTTCGTGGGACTGCTGCTCGGATACGCCTCCCGCGCGGCCGACCTGGACGTGGACGTCATCCTCGCTTTCTACGCCCTGCTCTTCCTGATCGCCCTGCCGCTGCTGCGACTGCGCCCGCGCACCCTGCTGTGCCTCTCCCTCGCCCTCGCCGCGGCTGCTCCGGTCGCCCTGCACCTGCTGCGCGGCGTGCTGCCCGAGCCGGGGTTCGACGGCGACCCGGTCCTCTCGGACGTGTTCGTCCACCCGCTCGGCCTGGTGTCCGACCTTCTGGTGCACGGCGACTATCCGGTGCTCGCCTGGACGGCGTACCTGTGCGCGGGTCTCGCCGTCGGCCGGATGGACCTGACGTCGAAAACGGTTGCGAAACGGCTCCTGACGGGCGGGCTGGCGCTCGCGGCCGGCGCCTGGCTCACCGCGACCGTGCTGCTGCGGTGGTTCGGTGGGCTGCGGCATCTGTGGCGGGCCGAGTTCCCGCACACGCCCTGGCGCGACGCCCGAAACGAGGTCCTGTGGGACACCCCGGACGGCTCGACCTGGTGGTCGCTGCTCTCCCGCGCCCCGCACTCGACCTCTCCGTTCGACATGCTCCAGACCCTCGGCTCGGCGGCCGCCCTGCTCGGCGGCGCCCTCCTGCTGACCCGGTGCCCGCCGGCCCGGCGGGCCCTCGCACCCGTCGCGGCGGCGGGCAGCATGCCGCTCACCCTCTACTGCGCCCATGTCCTGCTCCTAGCCACGGGCGTCCTCGACGGCTCACCCGACCTGCTCTACGGCCTGCTGGTCGCGGGCGCCCTCCTCTTCGCCGTCTGCTGGCGGCGGTACGTCGGACGCGGGCCGCTGGAGGCCCTGGTGGCGGGCGGGGCGAAACGTGCGCGCCGGGCGGCGGAATGTCCGGGCCCGGCAGCGGAATGTCCGCTGCCCGCAACAGCTCCACCGGCGTCGGAACCACGGAAGCCGCAAAACCCGTAAAGCCTGTAAAACCCGTAAGGAGCGCACGTGGTGGGAAAAATCGACACCGTCACCGAAAATGTCCTGGCAGAGGTGCTGGCGGGTGTCGTCCGCAGGGAGCACATACCGGTCGACAGCCACTTCTTCGACGATCTCGGCGCCAACTCGCTGACCATGGCGCACTTCTGCGCCCGGGTCAGGAAGCGCCCCGATCTGCCGGCGGTGTCGATGAAGGACGTCTACGGTCATCCGACGATCCGTAGCCTGGCCGCGGCCCTCGACACCGTCCCGGCCCCCGCGTCGGCGCCGGTCGAGGTGGCGCAGGCGCCGGTCCCCGGCAGCACCGCGCGCTATCTCCTGTGCGGCACGCTCCAGTTCCTGATCTTCGCCGCTTACTGTCTGCTCGCCGGAGTGGTCATGGGACGCGGTTACGAGTGGATCTCCGCCGTGAACGGTGCAGTAGACGTTTACCTGCGATCGCTCGTCTTCGGGGCCGCGGTGTTCGCCGGTGCGTGTGTGCTGCCGGTCGTCGCCAAGTGGCTGCTGGTCGGCCGGTGGCGGGAGACGGAGTTTCCGGTCTGGAGTCTCGCCTATGTCCGTTTCTGGACCGTCAAGGCGCTGCTGCACGCCAACCCGATGATCCTGTTCGCCGGCAGCCCGCTCTTCGTGATGTATCTGCGCGCGCTCGGCGCCCGGATCGGCAAGGGCGTGACGATCCTGTCCCCGTCGGTGCCGGTCTGCGCCGACCTGCTGACCGTCGGCGCGGGCTCGGTGATCCGCAAGGACGCTTTCCTGCTCTGCTACCAGGCACACGCGGGCCGTATCCGCACCGGCCGCGTCACCCTCGGCCAGGACGTGTACGTGGGTGAGAAGACGGTTCTCGACATCGGCACGACGATGGGCGACGGTTCCCAGCTCGGTCACTCCTCCGCCCTGTACGACGGTCCCGGCGGGCGAGCGGTGGCACGGCTCACCGGCCGTGCGCACGGACGTCGACCACGTCCGCGTTCCCCCGGCCCGCTGCTCCACCCTGCGGCGGGCGGCGTACGGTCTGGCGGGCCTGGCGCGGATGCTGGTGCTGTACATCCCGCTCGCGGTCGGCGGCACCTATCTGCTGCTCACCCTGGTGCCGGCGCTCGACAGGCTCCTCGACCCGACCTCGCGTGACCTGGCCTCGGCCGCGTTCTACGGTGAGGCACTCGGCTTCTCCCTCGCCGCGTACGCCGGTGCCGTGGTCCTCGGTCTGGCCGCGGTCTCCGTGCTCCCGCGGGCGCTGGGCCCGCTGCTGCGCCCGGAGCGGGTCTATCCGCTGTACGGCTTCCACTACTCGGTGCAGCGGGCGATCGCCCGGATGACCAACATCAAGTTCTTCAAGTGGCTGTGCGGCGACAGCTCGTACATCGTCCACTATCTGCGGGCCATCGGTTACGACCTCTCGCACGTGGAGCAGACCGGCTCCAACTTCGGTACGGAGGTGCGGCACGAGACGCCGTACCTGGTCACCGTGGGCAGGGGCACCATGGTCGCCGACGGGCTGTCGATCGTGAACGCCGACTTCTCCGGCACGTCCTTCCGGGTCTCGCGCGCGACGATCGGAGCGCACAACTTCCTCGGGAACCACATCGCCTATCCGAGCGGTGGCCGGACCGGCGACAACTGTCTGCTCGCGACCAAGGTGATGGTCCCGCTGGACGGCGAACTCCGCGAAGGGGTGGGCCTGTTGGGTTCGCCGCCGTTCGAGATCCCGCGCACGGTGGAGCGTGACACCCGTTTCGACCAGCTGCGCGAGGGCGCGGAGCTGGGGCGCCGGCTGGCCCGGAAGAACCGTTTCAACCTGCGTTCCATGAGTCTCTTCCTGTTTCTGCGCTGGCTGGACTGGTTCATGCTCTCGGTGATCGGTTTCGCCGCCTTCGACCTCTACGGCGCCCACGGCACCGTCGGCGGTCTGCTGATCGGCGCGTCCCTGATCGTGGGGCTCGCTTTCAGTACCGGTTACTACGTGCTGGTGGAGCGGGTCATCGGGCGGTTCCGGCCGCTGGAGCCGCGGCTGTGCTCGATCTACGACCCGTACTTCTGGTGGCACGAGCGGCTGTGGAAGGTGCCGGACAACCACCTGGTCGTCTTCAACGGGACGCCGTTCAAGAACCTGATCTGGCGGCTGCTGGGCGTGAAGCTGGGCCGGAGGGTCTTCGACGACGGCTGCTACATCACCGAGCGCACGCTCACCGCGATCGGCGACGACTGCACGCTCGCCGCCCACACCAAGGTGCAGGCGCACTCGCAGGAGGACGGCACCTTCAAGTCGGAGCACATCGTCATCGGGGCCGGCTGCACGCTCGGCACCGGCGCGCTCGTGCACTACGGCGTGTCCATGGGCGACGGGGCGGTGCTCGCACCCGACTCCTTCCTCATGAAGGGCGAGGAAGTGCCGTCCGGGGCGCACTGGGGCGGCAACCCGGCGGTCGCGCCGCGACACGGGTGACGGAACACGCAAGGAAAGACCTCAGGGGGAAAGAACGATGGAAACGATCCCGCGGTGGACGCTCGACCCGGTGCCGGGCGTCGCCGAGTACGAAGTCGCACTGCCCAAGGGCGTACCGGACGACCCGTCCGCTCTCGCGGCCGCGCACGCCCGCGTGCTGGCCGAGCTGTCCGGCGGCGCGGGCGCGGGCACGGACGACAGCCTGCGGGTGAGCGTCACCGGCCGTGTGCTGCGTCTGCGCTACCGCACCGATGTCCTCGACGCCGAGGCCGCCGCCCGGGTCGCCGGCTACCACCTCGCCGCCCTGGCCGACCCCGATCGCGCGACGCTCCTGAGCGAGGACGAACTCGGTTTCCAGCTGGACGGGTTGGCGGGCCCGCAGTGGGAGCTGCCGGACCGGCGGGTGCACGAGCTGTTCGAGGAGCGGGTGCGGCTGCATCCGGACGCGGTGGCCGCCGTGGCGGACGACGGGCAGCGGTGGACGTACGCCGCGCTCAACTCCCGCGCCAACCGCATCGGCCGGGCGCTGCTTGCTCGCGGGCTGCGGCCCGAGGGCGTGGTCGCGGTGGTGATGGAGCGGAACCTGGACTGGCTGGCGTCGGTGCTGGCCGTGTTGAAGGCGGGCGGGGTCTATCTGCCGGTCGAGCCGCACTTCCCGGCCGACCGCGTCGCGCGCACGCTGGAGCGGGCCGACTGCGCGCTGGTGCTCACCGAGCACGGCAGCGACGCCCAGGTGGGCGCCCAGGCCCGGAAACTCTTCGTCGAAACGGCTTACACCGAGGGGCACTCCGACGGCGACCTGGGCATTCCGGTCTCGGCCGAGCAGCTCGCCTACATCTACTTCACCTCCGGGTCCACCGGTGAGCCCAAGGGCGCGATGTGCGAGCACGCCGGTTTCCTGAACCACGTCCTCGCGAAGATCGCCGATCTGGGGGTGGGCCCCGGGCGGACGGTGGCGCAGACGGCTCCCCAGTGCTTCGACATCTCGCTGTGGCAGCTGGTCTCCGCGCTGCTCGTGGGCGGGCGGACGCTGGTGATCGGCCAGGAGACGATCCTGGACGTGCCACGGTTCGTGGACACGGTGGTGCGGGGCGGGGTGAATGTGCTGCAGGTCGTGCCGTCGTATCTCGAGGCCGTGCTGGCCGAGTTGGAGCAGCGGCCGCGTCAACTGTCGGATCTGCGCTGTGTGTCGGTGACGGGCGAGGCCGTCAAGCGGGAGCTGGTGCAGCGCTGGTTCACGGCCGAGCCCGGCATCCGTCTCGTCAACGCCTATGGCCTGACGGAGACTTCGGACGACACCAACCACGAGGTGATGGACCGTGCGCCGGACGGCGACCGGGTACCGCTCGGCCGGCCGATCGCCAACGTGCGGGTGTATGTCGTCGACGAGGACCTGGTTCCGGTACCGCTGGGCGCGCCCGGCGAGATCGTGTTCTCCGGGGTCTGCGTCGGCCGGGGGTATGTCAACGATCCCGAGCGGACGAAGGCGGCCTTCACCGACGACCCGTACCGGCCAGGTGAACGGCTGTACCGCAGCGGTGACCACGGGCGCTGGCGGCCGGACGGCAAGCTGGAGTTCCTCGGGCGCCGGGACGGCCAGGTCAAGGTCCGCGGATTCCGGGTGGAGATCGGCGAGATCGAGAACGCGTTGCTGCGGGTGCCCGGTGTGCGCGACGGCGCGGTGGTCGTCGTACGGGGTGCTCAGCTGGTGGCGTTCTGCACCGGTGCGCGGCCGGTGGGCGCGGAGGTGGTGCGGTCGCGGCTGGCCGAGTCGCTGCCCGCGTACATGGTGCCGGCCGTCGTGCACTGGCGGGAGCGGCTGCCGTTGACGGCCAACGGCAAGACCGACCGCAGGACGCTGACCGTGCTGGCCGAGGAGCTCGAGTCCGCGGGCTCGGGCCTGCCGGACACACCGGGCGAGCGGCGGATGGCCGCCGCGTGGGCCGAGGTGCTCGGCGTGCCCGCGGAGCGGATCGGCCGCCTGGACCACTTCTTCGACCGCGGTGGCACCTCGCTGTCCGCCGTGAAACTCGCGATCGCCCTGGACCGGGCGATCACCCTCAACGACGTCACCCGCCGCCCGGTCCTCGCCGACCTGGCGGAACTGCTGGACCAGCGCCAAGGAAAGGAACCGGTGCAATGACGCACTCGTCTCCGGCTCTTCTGTCCGACATCGACGCGGCCCTGGGCCGCCCGCCGCTGCTGCACACCACGTCAGAAGTGGATCCCGCGAGTTGGGCGGCAGCGCACCGTGACGCGCTGCGCGCCGCGGTCGCCGAGCACGGCAGTCTTGTGGTGCGTGGTCTCGGCCTGGTCGAACCCGCCGTGACGGAGGCCGTGTTCGGCGCGCTGGCCGATGCGCTCATGCCCGACCGGGAGCCGTTCGCGCCCCGTCGCTCCTACGGGGGCGGTGTCTACTCCTCCTCCAAGTGGCCGCCGAACCAGCAGATGTGCATGCACCACGAGCTGAGTTACTCGCTCCGGTTCCCGGGTCTGCTGCTCTTCGCCTGCCAGGTGGCGCCGGAGGAGGGCGGCGCGACCGCGGTGGCCGACGGCCCGACGGTGCTGGACGCGCTGCCCGTCGGCCTGGTCGAGCGGTTCGAACGGGAGGGCTGGCTGCTGACGCGGACGTACAACGACGAGATCGGTGCGTCGGTCGCCGAGGCGTTCGGCACCGACGACCGGACGGCCGTGGAGCGTTACTGCCGTGCGCAGGGCATCGAGTTCGCCTGGCAGGACGACGGCTCCCTGCGCACCCGGCAGCACCGCAGTGCCGTGGTCCGTCATCCGGTGAGCGGCCGGCGCTGCTGGTTCAACCAGATAGCCTTCCTGAGCGAGTGGACGATGGACCCCGAGGTGCGCGAGTACCTGGTCGATGTGTACGGCCCCGACGGGCTGCCCTTCAACACCCGTTTCGGGGGCGGTGATCCGCTCGACGAGGACATCGTCCGCACGATCAACGAGGTCTACGAGGCCCACACCCTGCGCGAGCCGTGGCACTCCGGTGACCTGCTGCTCGTCGACAACATCCGTACCGCGCACAGCCGGGAGCCGTTCGAGGGCCCGCGCGAGGTACTGGCCGCGCTGGGGAACCCGGTACGGCTCATCGACTGCTCTCCGACCGTCGAAGTGAGGACCGCATGACCGCCGCTGCCGCACCCACGTTCTCGATCGTCTCCGGTGAGCAGGTCCAACAGGCCCTGCTGGGGCGGGAGTCGGAGATCGCCGAGCTCGTCGAGGCCGTGTACCGGCTGCACGGGGCGGGCGAGTCGGTGAACCCGCCGTCGTACTTCCTGCGTTTCCCGGACCGGCCGACCTCCCGGATCATCGCCCTGCCGGCCTCGCTGGGCGGCCCGCTGCGGGTGGACGGAATCAAATGGGTCTCCAGTTTCCCGCAGAACGTCGTATCCGGTCTGCCGCGCGCCTCGGCCGTGCTGATCCTGAACGACCCGGAGACCGGTTACCCGTACGCCTGTCTGGAGAGCTCGGTGATCAGCGCGACGCGCACGGCGTCCTCGGCGGCGCTGGCGGCGGACCGGCTGAGCGTCGGGCGCCCGCGCCCGAGTCGGGTCGGGTTCATCGGAACCGGCCTCATCGCCCGTTACATCCACACGCATCTCGTCGGCACGGGCTGGGAGTTCGAGGAGACGGGGGTGCACGACCTGTCGGCCGAGAGCGCGGCGGGCTTCAAGGGCTATCTGGAGCGGACGGGCGCGAAGGGGAAGGTCACCGTGCACGAGGACCCCGAGTCCCTGGTCCGTTCCTCGGACCTGCTGGTCTTCGCCACGGTCGCGAGAAAGCCGTACCTCCACGATGTGTCGTGGTTCGAGCACCATCCGCTGGTCCTGCATGTGTCGCTGCGCGACCTCGATCCGCGGATCCTGCTCGCGTCGGCGAACTACGTGGACGACGTCGACCACTGTCTGAAGGCGGAGACCTCCCCCCATCTGGCCGAACGGCTCACGGGTGGGCGGGAGTTCCTCGACGGCACGCTGAACGACGTACTGACCGGGCGGGTGGGTGTCCCGGACGACCGGACGGTGGTGTTCTCGCCGTTCGGACTGGGGGTGCTCGACCTCGCGGTCGGCAGGTTCGTCCACGACGAGGTGGCCCGTAGGGGCGGGCTGCACGTCGTCGACGGGTTCTTCCACGAGCTGCGCCGGTACGGCTGACCGGCCGGGCTTCGTGACGCATGAGGAGGGGGGCGCCATGCCCGTCATTTCCGATCCTGTCCAGTTCAACGAGGAGGAGCTCTATGTCGACCTCCGGGCCGCACTGGGGCTGCCGCTGTACCTGAAGTGCGAGGGTTTCAACTTCGCCGGCTCCATCAAGATCAAGGCGGCCACCGAGATGGTGAACGCCGCCGAGCGCGACGGGGTGCTGCGCCCCGGTTCGGTCCTGGTCGAGTCGTCGTCCGGGAACCTGGGTGTGGCGTTGAGCGTGATCGCGGCAAGCCGGGGATACCGGTTCCTGTGCATCACCGACGCGCGGTGCAACGAGCCGACGATCCGGCTGATGGAGGCGCTGGGCAGCCAGGTGCACATCATCGAGGAGCCGGACGCGCGCCGCGGTTTCCTGGGGGCACGGATGGCGTACGTGAACGCGCTGTGCGCGTCGGACGACAGATATGTCTGGCTCAACCAGTACACCAACCAGGGCAACTGGAAGGCGCACTACCGTACGACCGCTCCCGCGATCGCCCGTCGTTTCCCGCATCTGGACGTGCTGTTCGTGGGCGCGGGAACAACCGGGACGCTGATGGGCTGCGCCCGGTGGTTCTGGCAGGAGTGGCGGCGCCGGGTGCGGATCGTCGCCGTCGACAGTGTCGGTTCGGTGAGCTTCGGCGGGACGCCGGGGCGGCGGATGATCCCGGGGCTGGGCACCAGCGTGCCGCCGGTGTTCCTGGACGAGTCGTACGTGGACGATCTGATCCGCGTCGAGGAGTCCGACACGGTCCTCGCCTGCCGCCGTCTGGCCGCCCGCGGTTTTCTGTTCGGCGGCTCGACGGGGACCGTGGTCAGCGGCGCGGGGCAGTGGCTGGCCGCGAACGGGCGCCAGGGCCTGACGGCGGTGGCGATCGCGCCGGACCTCGGGGAGCGGTATCTCGACACCGTTTACCGGGAGGGGTGGCCGGACGACGTGATCGGATCGGAGGTGCCGGCGGCCGCCATGGCGCGGCCGGCCTGACGTCGGTACCGGGGCCCGGCCCCCTGGCCCCCCGATCGGCCCCGAACGGACCCGGTCCGCGGACGTCGCACGGGCCGGATTCGGGGTACGTTCGCGACATGGCAGGCAGCACGCGCACGCACACCGTGACCAACCAGCCCCCGCCCCTGACCGGCTACGACGTCTACTCAGCCGACCGTGTCCTCACCGACGCCGTGGCACGGCACGTCCCGCCCGCCCTGCTGGGCGAGGTGCGTGACGAGCTGTCCGCGCTCGGGCGGGCCTCCGGGTCGGCGCAGGTGCAGGAGTGGGGCGTACAGGCCAACGAGAACCCGCCCCGGCTGCGCACGCACGACCGCTACGGCCACCGGGTCGACGAGGTTGACTTCCACCCGGCCTGGCACCGCCTGCTGGGCAAGGGGGTGGCCGCCGGCCTGACCGCGGCCTGGAGCCGCCCCGGCGGACACGTCCGCAGGGCGGCCGCGTTCGTGGTCTGGACGCAGGTGGAGGCGGGCAACCTCTGTCCCCTGTCGATGACCCACGCCGCCGTTCCCGCCCTGCGCGCCGATCCCGCGCTCGCCGGCGTGTGGGAACCCCGTCTGACGTCCATGGTCTACGACCGCCGGCTGGGTCCCGCCCATGAGAAGGCCGGTGCGCTGTTCGGGATGGGCATGACGGAGAAACAGGGCGGCAGCGACGTACGCGCCAACACGACGGCCGCCGAGCCTCTCGCCGAGGCGGGGACGTACGCCCTCACGGGTCACAAGTGGTTCTGTTCCGCGCCCATGTCGGACGGTTTCCTGGTCCTCGGCCAGGCGCCCGGCGGACTGACCTGTTTCCTCGTCCCGCGTGTCCTGGAAGACGGTTCCCGGAACGTTTTCCTGCTCCAGCGTCTGAAGGACAAGCTCGGCAACCGTTCCAATGCCTCCGGCGAGGTCGAGTTCGAGGGCACCTGGGCGCGGCGGGTCGGTGAGGAGGGGCGTGGGGTGCGCACCATCATCGACATGGTGGCGGCGACCCGGCTGGACTGCGTCCTCGGTTCGGCGGGTCTGATGCGGCAGGCGGTGGCCCAGGCCGTCCACCACTGCGGCCACCGAGAGGTCTTCGGCGCCAAGCTGGTCGACCAGCCCCTCATGCGCAACGTCCTCGCCGACCTCGCCCTGGAGTCGGAGGCGGCCACCACGCTCGCCCTGCGCCTCGCGGCCGCCTACGACGACGGCGGCGAGCGGGAGCGGGCGCTGCTGCGGATCGCCGTACCGGCCGCCAAGTACTGGGTGACCAAGCGTTGCGCGCCGATGGTGGTCGAGGCCGCCGAGTGCCTGGGCGGAAACGGTTACGTGGAGGAGTCGGGCCTTCCGCGGCTGGTGCGTGAGTCGCCGCTGAACTCCGTCTGGGAGGGTGCGGGCAATGTCCAGGCGCTGGACGTCCTGCGCGCCCTGCAACGGGAGCCCGAGGCCCTCCACGCCTACCTCCAGGAGGTGGGCATGGCCCGAGGCGGCGACCACCGTCTCGACGCGGCGATCAAGGACCTGCTGACGGAACTGGCCGATCTGGAGGGCATCGAGGCGAGGGCGCGCCGGCTGACGGAGCGCCTCGCGCTGGTGCTTCAGGGCTCCCTGCTCGTCCGGTTCGCGCCGCCCGAGGTCGCGGACGCGTTCTGCGCGTCCCGTCTGGGCGGCGACGCGGGCGCGGCTTTCGGCACTCTCCCCCACACCCTCGACCTGAGGTCGGTGGTGGAGCGGGCGGCGCCTTCGGAGTGACCCGCTGCCGGTTCCGTCTCCCGGGCTCAAGGAAAACCTTCGCACGGCGTATTCCGCACGGCGTATCCGGACAGGTCACCGACGAGGAGTGGCTGGGGGTGGTGCTGCGCCGACACGGCACCACCCCCGCCGCACAGGCCCGTTCGAGGCCCTGAACGCCGCTCGGGACGGCGTTGCTCAATATTCAAACAAGCCGGGGGCGCACGCCAGGGTTGCAAGGGGTTGCAACTTGCTGCTGACTGTGGCCGGACTGTGCCCCTCCGTCAGCGAAGAACGGCACTATGAGACGGTCAGTCAAGACGGACTCCCGGTCTGTATGGCCGAAAGGCGAGCAGAAACCGGTTGTCCGAGCCGTCCGAGCCGCTTCTCCCGGGAGGATCAGTGCCACTCTCGCCGACGGATGTGACGCAACTGGCCGTCGTGGACACGGCACGCGCGGCGCGGGTGCTGAGCGAGGTCCGGTCCGCCACCCTCTCGGGGCAGCGCGCCCCCGTCGCCCCGCGCCCGGTGATCGAGCAGTCCTGGGGGCGGATGCTGCGCGGCGGCATCGATCCCGAGCGGGATCACCGCTCCGGGCTGCTGTCCAGGGAGGAGGTGCGGCGGCGCCGGGAGACGACGGAGCTGCGGCACATCCTGCCGGTGCTGCGGGAGGGGCTGCTGTCGGTCGCGGACGTCGCGCACCACATCATGGTGGTGGCCGACGGGGAGGGCCGGGTGCTGTGGCGGGAGGGCAGTTCGGCCGTGCTGCGCAAGGCGGACGGCCTCGGCTTCGAACTCGGCGCGGACTGGCGGGAGGACGTCGTCGGGACGAACGGCATCGGCACGCCGGCGGTGGTCCGCCGGCCCGTGCAGGTCTTCGGCTCGGAGCACTTCGTGCGCTCGCAGACCAGCTGGACGTGCACCGGCGCGCCCATCACCGATCCGCGCGACGGCCGGCTGCTGGGCGTGGTGGACGTCAGCGGGCCGCTGGAGACCATGCATCCGGCGACCCTGGCCTGGGTGGACTCGGTGGCGAAGCTCGCCGAGGCCCGGCTGCGGGAGGTGCATCTGGGCTCGCTGGAGCGGCTGCGCGCGGTCGCGGCACCGGTGCTGGCCCGGCTGAGCGGACGTGCGGCGGCGGTGGACCGGGACGGGTGGACGGCGGCGGTGACGGGGATGCCGTACACCAGCCGGATCTCCCTGCCCAAATCCCTGTCGGCGGGCCGCCGGTGGCTGCCGGCGCTCGGTCTGTGCTCGGTGGAGCCGCTGGGCGAGGGCTGGTTGGTACGGGCCTCGGACGAGCCGGTGCCCCGGGTGGCGACCCGGGTGGTGCTGGATCTGACCCAGCCGCGCCGCTGGTCGGTGACGGTGTCGGGATACGCGGGTTCCTGGAGTCACGAACTGAGTCCCCGGCATGCCGAGTTGCTCTATCTGCTGGCGCTGCACCGCGACGGCCGCAGCGCGGCGGGCCTGGCCGGGGACATGTTCGGCGATCCGGCGCGTACGGTGACGGTGCGCGCCGAGATGTCCCGGGTACGGCGTTATCTGGGCGGGCTTCTGGAGCACCGGCCGTACCGCTTCGGCGAGGACACCGATGTGGAGGTGCTCCTCCCGGCCGATCCGTGCGAGCTGCTGCCGCACTCCACGGCGCCCGCCGTGGTGGAGGCCCGGACGGAGTGGCAGATCCCGGGAACGTGTCCCTGAAATCCCGGTTCCCTGAAACCCCGGTAACGAATTCCTGACGACCTCCGGAATGTATTCCTCCGCTCTCCGTGCGTGACATCGTGGGGTATCGAGAGCCGATGAGGGGTCATCTTCCGCATATTTGCAGGGTCTTCGTCCTAACCCGCGGCGAACTGCCGTAGCATCCCTCTACGGGCCACCCCACCTGCTCCTTTGGTCAACACACGGACCAATGAACGCAGTTGGCTCGCCTCGGGAGGACGTATGAAGCAACGTGGCCGACATCGCCGACAGAAGCGTGGCCGTGCCGTGCGCGCTTTCCTGGCCGGTACCGCCCTCGCGCTCACCGCCGCCGCCACCATGATCAGCGCCTCGCAGGCGACGGTCAGCAAGGATCCCGGTGGTCTGAAGGAAGTAACCGCTTCCGCCGCGGACTTCCGCCTCCAGGAGCGTCTCGTCCCGCAGAAGACGCTGGACCGCCTCGCCTCCGTGATGGGCAGGCCCGTCGGTGTCCGCGCGATCCTCGAGGACACCGACCGCTTCCTGCGCACCCCGGCAAGCTGTACGACCGCGCAGCGCACGGCGCTGCCCGTCGAGCCGGCGGCCGCGCGCGCGTACTGCTGGGACATCGCCGACACCCGCGGCTGGCGGGCCGGCGCGGTCACCACCTCCGGGGACGCGGACGACGACGGTCAGTGGGGCGAGCACCGGGTGATCCTCTCCGGCTGGACCCGCGCCACCGACCGCGCCGACCGGCCCGGCCTCGCCCGGATCGCCATCGTCGACGCCGACGACCCGGCGAACCTCACCTACACCTGGGCCCTGCTCGCCGTCCCCGTCGACGGCGGCCGCGACTACCGCGGGCTCACCTCCGCCGTCTCCGGGATGACCTGGTACCAGAGCAAGCTGCTGGTCACCACCGCCGACGGCCTGTACGTCTACGACCTGCACCGCGTCCAGCGGGCCACCGTCGACAGCGGCCGGGTCGGCAAGGTGCGCGGCGGCTGGTCGGCGTACGGCGCCCGGTATGTGCTGCCCGCGGTCGGCTCGTACCGGCTCGCGAAGGGGGGTGTCCGCCCCGCGGCGATCTCCCTCGACCGCAGTACCGCACCCGACACCCTGGTCGCGAGCGAGCGGGTCCCCGCGGACAGCGACCGGCCGACGCGGCTGTGGCGGTACGCGTTCAGCGGCGACCCGGCCCGCGCCGGCCTGCTCGCCACCGACGCCGCCGGGCGGGCGAACGCGACCGAGGCCTACGAGACGAAGACCACAGGCGTCGGTGGTGTCCTGTCGTACGCCTCCGAGTGGTATCTGGACCGCGCGGCGGACGCCGGCAGCGGGCACGGCACGCTGTGGCGGCAGAACCGCCGCGACGCGGACGCCACCGAGTGCGGTACGGACGGCTCCACCAGCTGCTGGAGCGGCGGGGCCGGCTCGCTGTCCTACTGGGAGGAGACCGGCGAGGTCTGGTCCCAGTCCGGGCAGATGCTGTACGCGCTGCCGCTGAGCTCGATCGACCGTTCCCTCGGAGAGCGGGAGTAGAGCGCGCGGGACGGGGCGCGAGGGACGGAGCGCGATCGACAGGGGCCCGGGCCGGATGATTCCCTGGCGGTCATGACGAACATCCCCGTGACCACCTGGTCCCTGGAGCAGACCGCCCCGACCGATCTCCTCGCGGCCGCCGCGCCAGAGGGGGACGTGCGGATCGTCCGCTCCGAGGTGCCCTCCCCCGAGTTCAGCCGTTTCCTGTACGCGTCCGTCGGCGGCGACATCCGCTGGATCGACCGGCTCGGCTGGACGTACGAGCAGTGGGAGCGGCATCTGGGGCGAGAGGGCGTCGAGACGTGGGTGGCGTACGACCGGGGCACGCCCGCCGGGTACGTGGAGCTGGAGCCGCAGGACGACGGAGTCGTCGAGATCGTTTACTTCGGGTTGCTCCCGGCCTTCAGGGGCCGCCGGATCGGCGGACATCTGCTGTCGTACGGCGCCGCCCGCGCCTGGGACCTCGCGGACCGCTGGCCCGGGCTGGCCGGGACGAAGCGGGTCTGGCTGCATACATGCAGCCTGGACGGGGAGCACGCCTTGGACAACTATCTGCGCCGGGGCTTCCAGCTGTTCGACACCGAGGTCAAGGAGCAGCCACAGGTGGCGGCGCCCGGTCCGTGGCCCGGCGCATACCGCGTCTGACCTGCGCGGACAAGGCTCCGCGCGAGCTGTGTGATCGACGACACTCTTGTCTCACTCTTCGGGACAAGGATGTCCGCATGATGGACGAAGCTGGACTGTGTCCAGACTGCCGTGACACGCTTCCGTCATGTCCGGAACTGGAATTGCCTTGGTGAGTCGGCGGCACGTCGATCTCGGCCGCATGTCCAGCGCCATCTGTCCGACGAACTGAGGCGCCGTCAGCGGCCTTCGGCCGCTAGTCCAGTGAAACCCGACATCTCCCGACATACTCTCCTTTCGCGCAATGCTGCGCACGTATGCCCATGCGCCCGAACGCGCAGGTCAGAGCCGATTTCCCGCCTGTCCCGAAGGACGTAATCACCATGGCCGCCACCCCGCAGAAGCCTGCCGCTTCGACTCCCCGCCGCAAGGTGAGCCGTCACCGCGGTGAGGGTCAGTGGGCCGCGGGACACCACACCCCGCTGAACGGCAACGAGCAGTTCAAGAAGGACGACGACGGTCTCAATGTGCGGACACGTATTGAGACGATCTACTCGAAGCGGGGCTTCGACTCCATCGACCCCAACGACCTGCGCGGACGTATGCGCTGGTGGGGCCTTTACACCCAGCGCAAGCCCGGGATCGACGGCGGCAAGACCGCGATCCTGGAGCCGGAGGAGCTGGACGACAAGTACTTCATGCTGCGGGTGCGCATCGACGGCGGCCGCCTCACCACCCGGCAGCTGCGGGTGATCGGTGAGATCTCGCAGGAGTTCGCGCGGGGCAGCGCGGACATCACCGATCGGCAGAACATCCAGCTGCACTGGATCCGCATCGAGGACGTGCCGGAGATCTGGAACCGCCTGGAGGCGGTCGGGCTGTCCACCACCGAGGCCTGCGGCGACTGCCCGCGTGTCGTCATCGGCTCGCCGGTCGCCGGCATCGCCGAGGACGAGATCATCGACGGCACATCCGCCATCGACGAGATCCACGAGCGCTACATCGGCAGCAAGGAGTTCTCCAACCTGCCGCGCAAGTTCAAGACGGCGATCTCGGGCTCGCCGCTGCTGGACGTGGTCCACGAGATCAACGACATCGCGTTCGTCGGCGTCGAGCACCCCGAGCACGGCCCCGGCTTCGACCTGTGGGTCGGCGGCGGCCTGTCCACCAACCCGAAGCTCGGCGTCCGGCTCGGCGCCTGGGTACCGCTGGACGAGGTGCCCGAGGTGTGGGCCGGCGTGGTCGGCATCTTCCGCGACTGGGGCTACCGGCGCCTTCGTACCCGCGCCCGTCTGAAGTTCCTCGTCGCCGACTGGGGCGCGGAGAAGTTCCGCCAGATCCTCGAGGACGACTACCTGAAGCGCAAGCTCGTCGACGGCCCCGGGCCGGCCGAGCCCGCGGGCCGCTGGCGCGACCACGTCGGTGTGCACCGGCAGAAGGACGGCCGTTTCTACGTCGGTTTCGCCCCGCGCGTCGGCCGGGTCGACGGCGCCACCCTCACGAAGATCGCCGAGGTCGCGGAGGCCCACGGCTCGGGCCGGGTCCGGACCACCGTCGAGCAGAAGATGATCGTGCTCGACGTCGAGGAGGCACAGGTCGAGCCGCTGGTCGAGGCGCTGGAGGCGCTGGACCTGACGGCCAAGCCCTCCCCGTTCCGGCGCGGCACCATGGCCTGCACCGGTATCGAGTACTGCAAGCTCGCCATCGTCGAGACCAAGCAGCGCGGGTCCACGCTGATCGACGAACTGGAGCGCCGGATCCCGGAGTTCGACGAGCCGATCACCATCAACATCAACGGCTGCCCGAACGCCTGCGCCCGTATCCAGGTGGCGGACATCGGTCTCAAGGGGCAGCTGGTCCTCGACGAGCGGGGCGAGCAGGTCGAGGGCTACCAGGTGCACCTCGGCGGTGCGCTCGGTCTGGAAGCCGGTTTCGGCCGCAAGGTGCGCGGTCTGAAGGTCACCGCCGAGGAACTGCCGGACTACGTCGAGCGTGTGCTCAAGCGGTTCCAGGACGAGCGCGAGGACGGCGAGCGTTTCGCCGCCTGGGCCGCTCGGGCCTCCGAGGAGGCCCTGTCATGAGCGAGCGGGCCGCCCCCTTCTACTGCCCCTACTGCGGCGACGAGGACCTCCGTCCCAGCGAGGAGGGTCACGGCGCGTGGGAATGCGCGGCGTGCAACCGCGCCTTTCAGCTGAAGTTCCTCGGGCTGCTCGCCCGGGGCGTTCAGCACTCCGACGCGGGGGGGAGACCAGATATGACCGCGGTGCAGGAAGACGAGAAGACGACCGAGGAGCTCAAGGCGCTCGCCGAGCAGGCGGGCAAGGACCTCGAGGACGCCTCCGCGCTGGAGATCCTCCAGTGGGCGGCAACAACTTTCGGAAAGCGGTTCTGCGTGACGTCCTCGATGGAGGACGCGGTGGTCGCGCACCTCGCCTCCCGGGCGATGCCCGGTGTGGACGTGGTGTTCCTCGACACCGGTTACCACTTTCCGGAGACCATCGGCACCCGTGACGCGGTCGAGGCCGTGATGGACGTCAACGTCATCACGCTCACCCCGCACCGGACGGTCGCCGAGCAGGACGCGGAGTACGGCCCGAAGCTGCACGACCGCGACCCCGACCTGTGCTGCAAGCTGCGCAAGGTCGAGCCGCTGGAGCGGGGTCTGAAGGGGTATGCGGCGTGGGCGACGGGTCTGCGGCGCGACGAGTCCCCGACCCGGGCGAACACCCCGGTCGTCGGCTGGGACGAGAAGCGGCAGAAGGTCAAGATCTCGCCGATCGCCCGCTGGACGCAGGACGACGTGGACGCGTACGTCGCCGAACACGGCGTGCTGACCAACCCGTTGCTGATGGACGGCTACGCCTCCGTCGGCTGCGCCCCCTGCACCCGCCGGGTGCTGGAGGGCGAGGACGCGCGGGCCGGCCGCTGGGCGGGCAGCGCCAAGACCGAGTGCGGACTGCACGGATGACCACGACCGGGATGTCGACGAACCAGGAGACCGCAGTGACGACCGGAGCCACCGTCTGGCTCACGGGTCTGCCGAGTGCCGGCAAGACCACCATCGCGTACGAGCTGGCCGGCCGGCTGCGCGAGGAGGGCCATCGCGTCGAGGTGCTCGACGGCGACGAGATCCGCGAGTTCATCTCGGCGGGCCTCGGCTTCAGCCGCGAGGACCGGCACACGAACGTGCAGCGCATCGGTTTCCTCGCCGAGCTGCTGGCCCGTAACGGCGTCAAGGCCCTGGTCCCGGTCATCGCGCCGTACGCGGACAGCCGTGAGGCGGTGCGCAAGCGTCACCAGGAGGGCGGGGCGGCGTACCTCGAGGTGCATGTGGCGACCCCGGTCGAGGTGTGCTCCGTCCGCGATGTGAAGGGTCTCTACGCGAAGCAGGCCGCAGGTGAGCTGTCCGGGCTGACGGGCGTCGACGACCCGTACGAGGCGCCCGAGTCGCCCGATCTGCGTATCGAGTCGCAGCACCAGACGGTCCAGGAGTCCGCGGCCGCGGTCCACGCGTTGCTCACCGAGAGGGGCCTGGCATGACGACGACCGTCGCACACGCGGCCGAGGGCACGGACGCTCCGTACGCCCTCTCGCACCTGGACGCCCTCGAGTCCGAGGCGGTGCACATCTTCCGTGAGGTGGCGGGCGAGTTCGAGCGGCCGGTGATTCTCTTCTCCGGCGGCAAGGACTCCATCGTCATGCTGCATCTGGCGCTGAAGGCGTTCGCGCCGGCGGCCGTTCCGTTCTCGCTGCTGCACGTGGACACCGGGCACAACTTCCCCGAGGTGCTGGAGTACCGGGACCGCGCGGTGGCCCGGCACGGTCTGCGGCTGCATGTCGCCTCCGTGCAGGACTACATCGACCGGGGGGTGCTCAAGGAGCGCCCGGACGGCACCCGTAACCCGCTGCAGACGCTGCCGCTGACGGAGAGGATCCAGGCGGAGCGGTTCGACGCGGTGTTCGGCGGCGGGCGCCGGGACGAGGAGAAGGCGCGGGCCAAGGAGCGGGTGTTCAGCCTGCGGGACGAGTTCTCGCAGTGGGATCCGCGCAGGCAGCGCCCTGAGCTGTGGAACCTCTACAACGGGCGGCACGCTCCCGGTGAGCATGTGCGGGTGTTTCCGCTCAGCAACTGGACCGAGCTGGACGTCTGGCAGTACATCGCCCGTGAGGGGATCGAGCTGCCGGAGATCTACTTCGCGCACGAGCGTGAGGTGTTCGCCCGCAACGGCATGTGGCTGACGGCCGGCGAGTGGGGCGGGCCGAAGGAGACGGAGACCGTCGAGAAGCGGCTGGTGCGGTACCGGACCGTCGGCGACATGTCCTGCACGGGCGCCGTGGACTCGGACGCGGTGACGCTGGAGCAGGTCATCGCCGAGATCGCCGCCTCCCGGCTGACCGAGCGCGGTGCGACCCGCGCCGACGACAAGATGTCCGAGGCCGCGATGGAAGACCGTAAGCGCGAGGGGTACTTCTAAGCATGAGCACGACCACCACCGAGGCCCTCTCGGACACGACTCTCCTGCGGTTCGCCACCGCCGGCTCCGTCGACGACGGCAAGTCCACCCTGGTGGGGCGGTTGCTGCACGACTCCAAGTCGGTCCTCACCGACCAGTTGGAGGCCGTCGAGCACGCCTCGCGCAGCCGCGGCCAGGAGGCGCCGGACCTCGCGCTGCTGACGGACGGTCTGCGCGCCGAGCGCGAGCAGGGCATCACGATCGATGTGGCGTACCGCTACTTCGCCACGCCAAGGCGGCGGTTCATCCTCGCCGACACGCCCGGCCATGTGCAGTACACCCGCAACATGGTGACGGGTGCCTCCACGGCCGAGCTGACGGTGATCCTGGTGGACGCCCGCAACGGTGTCGTCGAGCAGACGCGCCGGCACGCCGCGATCGCCGCGCTGCTGCGTGTGCCGCACGTGGTGCTCGCGGTCAACAAGATGGACCTGGTCGAGTACCGGGAAAGCGTCTTCGCGGCGATCGCCGAGGAGTTCACCGCGTACGCGCTGGAGCTGGGCGTCCCGGAGATCACCGCGATCCCGATCTCGGCGCTGGCCGGCGACAACGTGGTGGAGCCGTCCGCGAACATGAACTGGTACGGCGGGCCGACGTTCCTGGAACACCTGGAAACCGTTCCCACCAGCCATGATCTGAGCCACTGCCATGCGCGTCTGCCCGTGCAGTACGTGATCCGGCCGCAGACCGCCGAGCACCCGGACTACCGGGGTTACGCGGGCCAGATCGCCGCCGGTTCGTTCCGCGTCGGTGAGGCGGTGACCGTGCTGCCGTCCGGTCGCGCGTCGAGGATCTCCGGCATCGACCTGCTCGGTGAGCCGGTCGACGTGGCGTGGACCACGCAGTCGGTGACCGTCCTGCTGGAGGACGACATCGACATCTCGCGCGGCGACCTGATCGTGCCGAGCAAGGACGCCCCGGCGACCACGCAGGACATCGAGGCGACCGTCTGCCATGTGGCCGATGCCCCGCTGACCGTCGGTCACCGGGTCCTGCTCAAGCACGGCACCCGCACGGTCAAGGCGATCGTCAAGGACATCCCGTCCCGTCTCACGCTCGACGACCTGTCCCTGCACCCGCATCCGGGGCAGCTCGTCGCCAATGACATCGGCCGTGTGAAGATCCGCACCGCGGAACCGCTTCCCGTTGATTCCTACGCCGACTCGCGGCGCACGGGCTCGTTCATCCTGATCGACCCCAGCGACGGGACCACGCTCACCGCGGGCATGGTCGGCGAGTCGTTCGCGTCCCCCGAGCCCGTCAAGGACGAGGCCGAGGACGACGGGTGGGACTTCTGACATGAATCCCACCGACTACTTCTCCACGTTCGCGAAGGAGGGCGGCCGTGTCGGCAGCGGCGCCCTCGGCAGCGGGCAGGGCGGAGTGGCGCGATGTGTGCGTTGACGTACGCGCACTGCTTGCGCGCCCCGTCCCCCCACCCGACGTCCCGGAAACGACGAAGACCTGCCGATCTCCCGGCCACGACCTGAAAGACCGTGACCGCCGGGCCAACGAGAGGAAAGCCTCCCGTGCCTGTCAACCGCTCAGCCCGTAGTGGTTTCCTTCGCCGCGGCATCGCCGTGGTCGCCGCCCTTCCCCTGCTCACGCTCGCCGCTTGCGGCTACGGGTCGGACTCCGCCAAGAGCGACTCCCCGAAGCAGAAGGTCGCCGCCGGATCCAAGAAGATCGACGGGCTCGACTCCGTCAAGATCGGCTACTTCGGCAACCTGACCCACGCGACCGCTCTGGTCGGCCGTGAGCAGGGTCTGTTCCAGAAGGAGCTCGGCGCCACCAAGGCGGACTACGCCACCTTCAACGCGGGCCCGTCCGAGATCGAGGCCATCAACTCGGGCTCCATCGACATCGGTTGGATCGGCCCCTCCCCGGCGATCAACGGTTACACCAAGTCGAACGGCACCAACCTGAAAATCATCGGCGGTTCGGCGTCCGGCGGCGTGAAGCTGGTCGTCAACCCGAAGAAGATCAAGTCCCTGAAGGACGTCAAGGGCAAGAAGATCGCCACCCCGCAGCTGGGCAACACCCAGGACGTGGCGTTCCTCAACTGGGTCGCGGACCAGGGCTGGAAGGTCGACGCCGAGAGCGGCAAGGGCGATGTGACGGTCGTCCGTACGGACAACAAGATCACCCCGGACGCCTACAAGGCCGGTTCCATCGACGGTGCCTGGGTGCCGGAGCCGACCGCGTCCAAGCTGGTCGCCGAGGGTGCGAAGGTGCTGCTCGACGAGTCGACGCTGTGGCCGGACAAGAAGTTCGTGATCACGAACATCATCGTGCGGCAGGCGTTCCTCAAGGAGCACCCGAAGGCCGTCGAGGCCGTGCTGAAGGCGTCCGTCGAGGCGAACAAGTGGATCAACGCCAACCCGGCCGAGGCCAAGGCCGCGGCGAACAAGCAGCTGGAGGCCGACTCCGGCAAGGCGCTGAAGCCGAACGTCCTCGACCCGGCGTGGTCGTCGATCCAGTTCACCAACGACCCGCTGGCCTCCACCCTCAACACCGAGGCGGCGCACGCGGTCAAGGCCGGTCTGCTGAAGAAGCCGAACCTGAACGGGATCTACGACCTCACGATCCTCAACCAGGTCCTCAAGGCCGAGGGTGAGAGCACGGTCAGCGCCGCCGGTCTCGGCACCAGCTGACGCAGGTCCCGACGAGATCCCAGGAGGTGACGACCATGGCCACGACCACGACGCTTGCCAAGGCCGACGAGTCGGTCGAATACGCGGCACGCCTTGAGCACGTCTCGAAGTCCTTCGCGGGACCGGGCGGGCAGCTGCTCGTCCTGGACGACATCAGCATCGATGTCGCGCCGGGCGAGTTCGTCACCCTCCTGGGGGCCTCGGGCTGCGGCAAGTCCACGCTGCTGAATCTGGTGGCGGGGCTGGACAAGCCCACCGCCGGCTCCATCACCACGGACGGGCGGCCGGCCCTGATGTTCCAGGAGCACGCCCTGTTCCCGTGGCTGACCGCGGGCAAGAACATCGAACTCGCCCTGAAGCTCAGGGGCGTTGCGAAGCAGGATCGGCGCGCCAGGGCCGAGGAGCTGCTCGAACTGGTGCGGCTCAAGGGCGCGCACGGCAAGCGTGTCCACGAGCTGTCCGGCGGTATGCGCCAGCGCGCGGCGCTGGCCCGGGCGCTCGCGCAGGAGAGCAACCTGCTGCTGATGGACGAGCCGTTCTCCGCGCTCGACGCCATCACCCGGGACGTGCTGCACGACGAGCTGACCCGGATCTGGGCGGAGACCGGGGTGTCCGTCCTGTTCGTCACGCACAACGTGCGCGAGGCGGTGCGGCTGGCGCAGCGGGTGATCCTGCTGTCGTCGCGTCCGGGCCGGGTGGCCCGGGAGTGGGCGGTGGACATCCCGCAGCCGCGCCGTATCGAGGACGCTCCCGTGGCCGAACTGTCCCTTGAGATCACCGATGTACTGCGTGGGGAGATCCGCCGTCATGGCCAGCACTGACACGACACCGGTCCAGGACGCCGGGAGCGTCGAGGCGGGCCTGGACGCGCTGGAGACCACGGCGACGAGCCGTCCCGGGTTCCGGCAGACCCTCGTCACCAAGATCCTGCCGCCGGTCACCGCGATCGCCGTGGTCATGGTCGCCTGGTACGTCCTCTACCCGATCGTCGACAACCCGTCCAAGCTGCCCTCGCCGGGCGCCGTGGGCAGCGAGTTCAAGGACGCCTGGCTCAAGGGCGATCTGCTCGGCTACATCTGGACCAGCGTCTCGCGCGGTCTGCTGGGCTTCCTCTTCGCGCTGGTCATCGGCACGCCGCTGGGGCTGCTGGTGGCGCGGGTGAGGTTCGTGCGCGCGGCGATCGGCCCGATCCTGTCCGGTCTGCAGTCCCTGCCGTCGGTGGCGTGGGTGCCGCCGGCCGTGATCTGGCTGGGCCTGAACAACTCGATGATGTACGCCGTGATCCTGCTCGGTGCGGTGCCCTCGATCGCCAACGGCCTGGTGTCGGGCGTCGATCAGGTGCCGCCGCTGTTCCTGCGCGCGGGCCGCACGCTGGGGGCGACGGGCGTCAAGGGCATCTGGCACGTCACCCTGCCGGCGGCGCTGCCCGGTTATGTGGCGGGCCTGAAGCAGGGCTGGGCGTTCTCGTGGCGCTCGCTGATGGCGGCGGAGATCATCGCCTCCTTCCCCGATCTCGGCGTGGGTCTGGGCCAGTTGCTGGAGAACGCGCGCACCAACAGCGACATGGCGATGGTGTTCGAGGCGATCCTGCTCATCCTGTTCGTCGGCATAGCGATCGACCTGCTGATCTTCAGCCCGCTGGAGCGGTGGGTGCTGCGCAGTCGCGGCCTGCTGGTGAAGAGCTGAACCCACGTGCACAGCAAGCCCGTTCTCCTCGTGATCGCTCACGGCAGCCGCGACCCGCGGCATGCCGCGACCGTGCACGCCCTGGTGCGTCGCGTCCGGTCGCTGCGGCCGGGACTGCGTGTGGAGACGGGCTTCCTGGACTTCAACATCCCGTCCGTGCACGGGGTGTTGGAGGCCCTGGCCGCGGAGGGCGTCCGTGACGTCGTCGCCCTCCCGCTGCTGTTGACGCGTGCGTTCCACGCGAAGGCGGACATCCCCGCGGTCCTGCGGGACGCGTCACCGCGGCTGCGGATCAGGCAGGCGGAGGTACTGGGCCCCTCCCCCTTGCTGCTCCAGGCCCTCGAACGGCGTTTGTACGAGGCCGGGTTGACGCCCGCCGACAAGTCCTCGACCGGGGTCGTGCTGGCCTCGGCGGGGTCCACCGACCCGGAGGCGATCGCGGTGATCGCGGATGTCGCGCGTGAGTGGCGGCACACCGGTTGGTGCGCCGTGCGCCCCGCGTTCGCCTCCGCGTCCCTGCCGCGCACCGAGGACGCGGTGAGGGAGTTGCGGGAACGGGGCTGCGAGCGTGTCGCCGTCGCCCCGTACGTCCTGGCCCCGGGTTTCCTCCCCGACCGCATCGCGCGGGGCGCGGCCGAGGCGGATGTGCTCGCCAAGGTGCTGGGTCCGGCACCGGAGGTGGCACGGCTGCTGCTTCGGCGCTACGACGCCGCACGGACGCCGATGCGGGCCGCCGTCGGCGCGTAGGGCCCGATCCGTGGTGGGCTGGATGCGCCGCGCGCGTTTCCCGGGTGGAAGTCACGGTGCGGGAAACAGAGCGGTCGGCAGGGGCGGGGGCGCGCCGGATCACCTCGACGGCCCGCCGCCAGAGCCCGGGTCGTGCGGGGTTCTCGGGGACCCGACCCGCTCGGCCCTGCGGTGACTGCGGAGACAGCGGAGGCCCGAGGGGCTCGCGAAATCCCGATGGGCAGGCCGGGGCCGGCAGGGACCGACAGGGGCCCCGCAAGCCCGGCAGGGACCACGGCTCAGCAGGGACCGCAGCGCAGCAGGGTCCGCCGGCCCGGCCGATCCAGCAAAGCCCCACCAACCCGGGTGAGGCCCGGCGAACCCCGCCTGACGCCATGGCCGACAGATCCCGCAAGCCCGGCAAGGGCCCGCAAGCCCGGCGAGCGCCCGCAAGCCCGGTCGGCCCGCAAGCCCGGCAAGGGCCCGCAAGCCCGGTCGGCCCGGCAAGCCCCGCAAGCCCCGCAAGCCCGACAGAGCTTGCGGGGCGAGTCGGTCTTGCGGGGCTTAGGGGGCGCCCCGCACACCACCCACCGTGGTCCCGCGCCCCTCTCAACCGGCCCAGCCGAGCCGTGGACGTGGTCCCGCGGTGGGGCTCGTCACGTCGGCTCTCAGGATTTCGTCGTTGCCGTCACCGTGGCGGTCGGGCCGGTGCCCGCTGCCGTCACGGCCGCGACGGTGATCGTGTACGAGGTGCCGGGCTTCAGTCCGCCGATCACCCGGAACATGCCCTTCGCCGAGGGCTGGGTGACCAGGACGTCCCGGCCGGTGACGTCGATCGGGGCGCGGCCGTCGGAGACGGTCACCCGGTAGCCGACGATCTTCGCGTCCCCGGTCGCGGTGGGCGGGGTCCAGGCGAGGGTGGCCGCCGTGGACGCCGTGCGCAGCTTGGGGGCGGTGGGTGCGGCGGGCAGGGTGGTGGCCGCCGTGGGGGTCAGGGGCGGCGAGGCGAGGGACGGGGCGCTGCCGCCGTGCGCGTTGCTCGCGGTGACCGTCACGGTGAACGGCCCCCCGGACGAGGGCAGTCCGCCGATCCGGACCAGGGCCGTGCGCTTGAACTCGGCGGCCGACACGCTCTGTTGGCCGACCGGCTCGCCGGCCGTGTCGTAGGCCCGTGCGGTGTACGACGTCACCGGTGAACCGCCGTCCGCGAAGGTCGGGTTGAAGGTGACGTACAACGCGTCCGCGCCCGCCGTGCCGGTGCCGACACGGGACGGTGCCTCGGGGACCGACAGGGCGCCGATCCGGCGGTCGAGCAGGCCGCGGTGGGCGGGTTCGAGTCCGGCGCCGGCCAGCACGTCCGCCGGCACGTCGGACAGGGCGGTCATGATCCGGTTCCCGGTGGTCACCAGCCCCTTGTCGTTCCCGTCGGCCGTGCCCTCCTGCCACCAGTTGTCCTTGACGAGGGTCGGGTCGTTGTTGCCGAGGCCGTCACGGTAGTCCGTGTGCCGGGAGGCGACATTGGCGTAGGAAGCGTTGTAGAGGACGTTTCCCTGCACGGTCTCGTAGGTGCAGCCGTTGTCGGTGTAGACGCTCTTGCCGAGCCCCCACTGGTCGTGGACGACGTTTCCGGTGACTTTCTCGCCGTCGGCCATGGAGGTGCCGGTCAGCCCCTGGGTGTAGATGCCGCCGCCGTCGTCGAGTCCCTGCATGTAATCGAAGATCAGGTTGTCGCGGACGGTGTTGTCATGGCTCGGGTTCGGGGTGGCCGGGTCGCCGATCTTGTCGGGCCAGCCGCCCCAGCCCATCGAGATCCCGGAGTAGGCGACGTGGTCGATCTGGTTGTGGGCGATGGTGTCGTTCTGGGTGTAGCCGTTGAGGATGGCGACACCGCCATGGTATTCGCGGGGCAGAGCGTAGAGGTGATTGTCCGTCACCTGCACCCCGGAGGCGGCCTTCCGGCCGTCCACTCCCCCGATCTCCAGCCCGTTGCCGGAGATGTCGGTGAAGACGCTTCCGCTCACGGACGAGTCCTCGCTCCCCGCCCCCAGGTCGAGGCCGGACGCGCCGAGGTGGGCGAAGACGTCGTCGGCGAAGCGGATGCGCTGCCCGTACGCGAAGGAGACGTTGCCGGGCATCTTCGTCCAGGACGCGAACGGACAGGTCCCGCCCTCGACGTACTGGCACAGGCCCTGTGTGGCCCAGCCCGTCGCCCCGGTGACGGTGTAGCCGGCCTGGATCTCGGAGAAGCCCTCGGGCCGCGAGGGCGTCAGCCAGGTCGCGTAGCTGAACTGGATGCCGCGGAAGGCGACGTCGTGCACGGGCGCGTCCGCCGTGCCCCGTCCGTCGACCAGTTTCTCGGCCGCCGCGGCCTCGACGTCGGCGCGGGCGAGGTCCTCGCCCGTGCGGGGCAGGTAGTAGACGGTTCGCGCGCTGTTGTCGAGATACCACTCACCGGGCTGGTCGAGGAGTTCGTAGGCGTTCTCGACGTACGACGCCTTCCCGCCGTTGGTGAGATGTCCCGGGCCGACCATGCCGACCGTGCGGCCGGGGATGTCCGGGAACTCGACCCGTTTGTTGGAGTTGTCCCAGCAGGGCTGGACCATGGTGATGGTGGTGCCCTCGGCGGAGGCGACGCGGCAGCGCGGCTCGGTCCACTGGCCGAGTCCGTTGCGCTCGATGTTCCAGAGGGCCTCGCCGCTGGTGTAGACGAACTCGGCGTCGGCGGGGTGCTTCCAGTGGGCGATGGTGTCCGAGGAGGCGGTGTAGCCGGTGGCGGTCTGGGTGAGGGTGACCGGCACGGCCCCGCGGGCCCGCTGGGCGCGCACTCCGTCGACGTACAACTGCCGTGTGTCGGTGAGTCCTTGGGGCGCGGGCGCGGACCACAGTCCCTTGCGGCCCGGGACCTGGTGCCAGCCGACGACCTGCCGGCCGCCGCTGACGACGGTGGCGCCGGTGCCCTGCCAGATCACCTGGTGGCCGCCGGTGCCGGAGTCGCGGGCGTCGAGGACGAGGGGGCCCGACTGGCGGTAGGTGCCGGAGGCGAGGTGGACCGTGAGGTCGGACTTCAGGCCGGCGGCCCGGGCGCGGACCAGGTCGCGGGCGTGTTGCAGGGTGCGGACGGGATGTCCTGCGCTGCCGTCGGCGTGGTCGTCGCCGGCGGGTGAGACATAGAGGTCGGAGGTCGCGGCTCGGGCCGGGGCCGCGAGGCCCGGGACGCCGAGGGCGAGTACGGCGGTGACAAGGGTGACGAGGGCGGCTCTTCGGTGCGTGGGCATGTACCCCTCCCGTGGGATCAGCCTGTACCCAACGCCGGGAAAGGTAGGAGCATTTGGGTGCCCCAGTCAATGAACGGGACGGAAATCGACGTAACCGGCTGCCCGCTCATGGCGATTCATCGGATCAGTCGAAGCGGAGGTTTCCCGTGCGGGTGCGCTTCAGCTCGAAGAGGTCCGGGTCGGCGGCCAATACCCGGAAGCTGTCGAAGAGTTCGGCCGCGCGCGTGCCCCGGGGAATCGCCCGCAGTACGGGCCCGAACCACACCGTGCCCTCCACATGGAGGGTGGGCGTACCGACATAGCCGCCCGAGTCGGGCTCCACCCCGGCCTCGTGGCTGCGGCGGACCGCGTCGTCGTACGACGGGTCGTGCGCGGCGGTGGCGAGGTCGGCGGGCAGGCCGAGTTCGGCGAGGGACTCGGTGATCACGGTGTCGAAGTCCTCCGCCTTCCGCTCGTGGATGCGGGTGCCGAAGGCCGTGTACAGGTCGCGCAGCACCTTCTCCCCGTGCCGCTCCGCCGCCGCGACGGCGACCCGGACGGGGCCGATCGACCGGTCCACCAGGTCCCGGTACCAGTCGGGGAGTTCGTTGCCGATGTTGTGGAGGTGCAGGCTCATGACGTGGAACCGGAGGTCGAGCGGACGTCGGCGCTCGACCTCCAGCAGCCAGCGGGAGGTGATCCAGGCGAAGGGGCAGGCGGGGTCGAACCAGAAGTCGACGCGGGTGGGTGAGGTGTTCGTCATGCCGTCGACGGTAGTCGGGAGGTGGTACAAGGTCTCGGCCTAATTGAGCGGTGTTTCATTGGCCCAATTCTGCCAGGAAGAGCATGCTCAGGGCTCTTGGACGGACGCCGACGCCACAGCCTCGCCGGCGAGGCGCGCGAGCTCCGCGACCGGCATCGAGCCCGCCTCGCGGTGCTCGCGCGCGAAGGTGTTGGCGAGGGTCTGGAGCAGGGTGTTGAACGGCGTCGGCACTCCGTGCAGACGGCCCAGCAGGGCGATCTCGCCGTTGAGGTGGTCGGCCTCGACGCTGCCCGTGGCGCGTGCGAGGGACTGCCAGGTGGAGCCGCCGCCGCGCGGGGCGCCGTCGAGCGGGACGAGGTCGACCTTGTGGCCGCGAACCGCCTGCTGCTCCTCGACGCCCACGTACGCGATCCCGGCGGCGTCCAGCACCGCCTCGCCCTCGGCGCGCACCCTCCGTCGCAGCTCGGCGGCGGCCTCGGTGCCGTCGTCCGGCCCACTCAGCGCCATGACGGTGTTGTTGAGGTTGGTCAGCAGTTTGGCGTACTGCCAGCGGCTGACGTCCGCGACGACCGGTGCCTCCAAGAACCGTGTCTTCTCCAGGCCGGCGGCGACCACTCGGGCGGTCTCGTCGGTGCCGTGGGGGTATCGGCCCAGATGCAGGATGCCGGTGAGCGGAGCGCCTTCGGCGGAGACCTCACCGGGCCGGAGATGGGTCGCCGGCAGCCAGACGCAGACGCCGTAGACATGCTGGAAGACGCGGAGGGCGAGGCGCTGGCCCTCCACCCCGTTCTGCGCGCAGAACAGGGGCAGCCGCTCGGCCGCCGTGCCGCCTCCCGTGACGGGCGCAGGGCCCCAGGTCCGCAGGGCGGCCTCCGTGTCCTGTGTCTTGACGGCGAGGACGAGCACGTCGTCGGGCCGCAGTTCACCGAGGCCGGCCGGTCCGTCGACGGCGGGGACGCGGTACGTGTACGAGCCGTCCGGCACCCGCAGCCGCAGCCCGCCGTCCCGCAGCGCCTCGTGGTGCGCGCCGCGCGCGACCAGAACGACCTCGTGCCCGGCTCCCGCGAGACGCCCGCCGATCGCACCGCCGACAGCTCCCGCTCCGATGATGATGTAGCGCATGGGACGAGCCTCGCACAGGCGTGTGTACAGAGCATGAAACACGGGGTGGACGCTGCGGACGCCCGATCCGCAGGCTCGCGCCGCTGCGCCTCCCGCGGTCACGGCGCCGTGAGGTCCACCAGTTTCGTCACCGTGTTCCAGTTCCGGGTCGTCGCGATCAGCCCTTTGTTGACGCGGGGCCTGGCGAGTTGTTCGGCGAGCTTGGAGCGGCCGAGCCCGTCCGGGGCGTAGAGGTAGAGGGCGCGGTCTCCGAGCCTGAACTCCTCGGGCAGACAGGCCTGCTGGTCGATCTCCCGGAACCTGTCCGCGTCGACGGGGCCGGAGAAGTAGGTGACGTGGAGCTGCTTGGGCTGCAGATCGGCGGCCGGGAACGGGCAGTCCTCGACGATCGCCCGCAGATAGGCGTGGTCCCGCACGATCACGTCCACCGGGAAACCGAAGCGCTTCTCGATCGCCTGCGTGAGCTCGTCCGCGAGCGACTCCTCGTCGCCGTGGCCGGACGCGAACACGGCCTGACCGCTCTGGAGATGGGTGCGCACGGTGTCGTGGCCGAGGCCCTCCATCAGCTGTCTCAGCTCGGCCATCGGGACCTTCTTCTTGCCGCCCACGTTGATCCCGCGCAGCAGCGCCGCATACGTCGTCGTCATGGCGCACACCCTAGAGCGGCCGCCGTGTCCCTCGGGGGTGGGCACGACCGCCGGGCCCGCGTGGCGCGGGCCGCGCGAGAGGCTCACCCCGATCGTCACCCCCGAGCGGCCCGGATAGATGTAAGGGGCCTCGGTCCTCCCCAGCGGTGAGACGCCCGGGTCCGTGGGGATGAGTCCGGGCCCTGCCACTTCACCGGGGAGCACGACGAGACGGCCTTATCGCGCCCATACCTTCGAAGCGGAAGGTGACGGCAGGGGGCTGTCACCGCATATGAGGGGGCAGGCCCGTCATGGGGAACGGAGAAACGCGGGTGCGGGGCATAGCCGCCCGGGCCGGCGGCTGGAGCGCCCGCCACCGATGGGCCGCCGTCGGTATCTGGGTGCTGTTCGTCGTCCTGGCGATGGGGATCGGTTCCGCAGCGGGCCGGGTCGACCTGAAGGACAGTGACCAGCTGAAGGGCGAGACGCACACCGCCGCCCAGATCATCGATGACGCGGGGATCAAGGAGCCGGCGAGCGAGACGGTCCTGGTCCAGGCGAAGAACGGCGGGCTCAAGGCCGGCGACGCGGAGTTCAAGGCGGCCGTCGCGTCCGTCGTCGAGGCGGTCGAGGGGACCGGCAGGGTCACGGACGTGAAGTCGCCGTACACCTCGGACACGATCTCCAAGGACGGGCGCAGCGCGCTGGTGCAGTTCGACATGCGCGGCGACGCCGAGACCGCGGGCGACCGCGTGGCGCCCGTGCTGAAGGCCGTCGCCGGGGTGCAGAAGGACCACGAGACGCTGCGGATCGAGGAGATCGGCGGCGCGAGCATGCGGAAGACCTTCGACGACGCGTTCGGGGACGACTTCCAGAAGGCCGAGTACTCCGCGGTGCCGGTGGCCCTCGGCATTCTGCTCATCGCCTTCGGCGCACTGGTGGCCGCGCTGCTGCCGGTCGCGCTGGCGATCACGGCGATCATGGCGACGATGGGTCTGATCGGCATCGTCAGCCATGTCCAGCCGATGACCGACACCGCCAACTCCGTGATGCTGCTGGTCGGTCTCGCCGTCGGTGTCGACTACTGCCTGTTCTATCTGCGCCGCGAGCGCGAGGAGCGGGCCGCGGGACGCGACGGACAGACGGCGCTGCGGATCGCCGCCGCCACCAGTGGCCGCGCGATCATCGTCTCGGGCATCACGGTGTGCGTGGCGATGGCGGGGATGCTCTTCACCGGGCTCGCCACGTTCGAGGGCATGGGCCTGGCCTCGCTGATGGTCGTCGCCGTCGCCATGGTCGGCTCGGTGACCGTCCTGCCGGCGCTGCTCTCGCTGCTCGGCGAGCGCGTCGAGAAGGGCCGGGTCCCCTTCCTGGCGAAGGCCATGGAGCGCCGTGCCGCCCGCACGGGCGGGGAGAGCCGCTTCTGGACGGCCGTCCTGCGCGGGGTGCTCGCCAGGCCCCTGGTGTCGGTGGTGGTGGCGGCCGGCGCGCTGCTCGCCGTCGCCGCTCCCGCGGTCGGCATGAAGACCCAGAACCTCACGCTGGACCAGGAGTTCGGCGACTCGCTGCCGATCGTGCAGACGTACAACCGGGTCAACGACGCCTTCCCGGGCGGCTCCGAGCCTGCCGAGGTCGTCGTCAAGGCGAAGGACATCAACGCCCCGGAGGTGAAGTCCGCGCTCGCTGACTTCAAGGCACGGGCGATCAGTTCGGGTGCCTCGCGCGGCCCGGTCCAGATCACGCTGCACAACGCGCAGAACATCGCCTACGTCTATGTCCCGCTGGTCGGCGGCTCCGACCTGGACAAGGCGGGCGCCAGTCTGGAGAAGCTGCGCGACGAGGTGCGGCCCGCCACCCTAGATGATCGATTCCAAGGGGTCAGTGATCGTAGGCGGTCAGTGAGCTGCGGTTCGTCGCGGCGGTGGCCAGTGCGGCCGTACGGACAGCGGTCGAGGCCTGGGCGGCGGGGCGCGCACCGGCGACGGGACC